>NZ_JBKOTX010000011.1:0-66686 GCF_047086965.1 Roseovarius halophilus (ex Wu et al. 2025)
GGCCGGGGCCCCGGCCCGCGTCGGGCCTGTATTCTCGCGCGAGGCGGCATTCTGAAGCTGTTTCTGCTGCTCTTGCAACTGGGCCATCATCTGCTTCTGCTCTTCCTCGGTCATGGGCCGGATCTGCGACAGCTTTTGCGTGACATCCGTGCGCAGACCGTCCAACAGCCCCTCGAAGAGCTGGAAGGATTCGGTCTTGTATTCGTTCAGCGGGTCACGCTGGGCATAGCCACGGAATCCGACGACCGAGCGCAGATGCTCCAGCGTCACCAGATGCTCGCGCCACTTGGTGTCGATGGTCTGAAGCAGGATCTGCTTTTCGATGTTGCGCATGGTGTCCAGGCCGAACGCCTCGGCCTTTTCATCCATGTACTTGGTCGCCGCCTCTGACAGACGCTCGTGGATGGCGTCGTTGTCGACGCCTTCCTCCTCGGCCCACTCCATGATCGGCACGTCGATGCCCAGCTTTTCGATCACCTCGGCATGGAGGCCCTCGGTATCCCACTGGTCGGCGTAGGACTTGGGCGGCATATGGGCGTCGACCATGTCCTCGATGACCTGCTCGCGCATGTCGCTGACGATCTCCGAGAGGTCCTGCGCCTCCATGATCTCGCGGCGCTGGCCGAAGATCACCTTGCGCTGGTCGTTCATCACGTCATCGAACTTGAGCAGCTGCTTGCGGATGTCGAAATTGCGCCCCTCGACCTTGGCCTGCGCCCGCTCCAAAGACTTGTTAACCCAAGGGTGGACGATGGCCTCGCCCTCTTTCATGCCGAGGCCCGACAGCATCTTGTCGAGCCGTTCCGAGCCGAAGATGCGCATCAGGTCATCCTCGAGCGACAGAAAGAAAGCCGAGCGCCCCGGATCACCCTGCCGGCCCGACCGGCCGCGCAACTGGTTGTCGATGCGGCGGCTCTCGTGCCGCTCGGTGGCCAGAACGAAAAGCCCGCCGGCCTGCTTCACGGCCTCTTCATCGGCCTCATGCTCGGACTCGATGCGCTCGCGGATCGCCTCGGGGTCGCCCTCCGGATCTGCCTCGATGGCCTGCATGACCTGGAAATCGACATTGCCGCCCAGCTTGATGTCGGTGCCGCGTCCGGCCATGTTCGTGGCGATGGTCACGGCGCCCAGCTTGCCGGCGTCGGCGATGATCTGCGCCTCCTGTTCGTGCTGGCGAGCGTTGAGGACGTTGTGTGTGACCCCCACCTCGGTCAGAAGCTGGCTGAGATGCTCGGACTTGTCGATCGAGGTGGTACCCACCAGGATCGGCTGGCCCTTGGCGTTGGCCTCCTTGATGGTCTCGACGATGGCGTCGAACTTCTCCTTGGCGGTGCGATAGACCGCGTCATCGTCGTCGGCCCGGTCGATGGGCTTGTTCGTCGGCACCTCGACAACGCCCAGACCGTAGATTTCCATGAACTCGTCGGCCTCGGTCAGGGCCGTGCCGGTCATGCCCGACAGCTTGTCATAAAGCCGGAAATAGTTCTGGAACGTCACGCTCGCCATGGTGACGTTCTCGGGCTGGATTTCGCAGCCCTCCTTGGCTTCGATGGCCTGGTGCAACCCTTCGGACAGACGCCGGCCGTGCATCATGCGACCGGTGAACTCGTCGATCAGCACGACCTGGCCGTCGCGCACGATATAGTCCTTGTCGCGCGTGAACAGCTTGTGCGCCCGCAGGCCCTGGTTCACATGGTGAACGACGGTGGTGCTTTCGGGATCATAAAGCGACTGCCCCTCGGGCAGGAGCCCGGCCTCAAGTAGGCGCTGCTCGAGAAACTCGTTGCCTTCATCGGTGTAGGTGACACCGCGGGTCTTCTCGTCCAGCTCGTAGTGGTCCTCGGTCAGCTCGGGGATGACCTTGTCGATGGCGACATAGAGGTCGGACCGGTCCTGCGCCGGTCCCGAAATGATCAGCGGGGTGCGCGCCTCGTCGATCAGGATGCTGTCGACCTCGTCAACGATGGCGAAGTTGTGTCCGCGCTGCTTCATTTCCGAAAGCTCGGATTTCATGTTGTCGCGCAGATAGTCGAAGCCCAACTCGTTGTTGGTCGCATAGGTGATGTCGCAGGCGTAGGCTTGCTTCTTTTCGTCCTCGTCCTGCTGCGGGTAGACCACGCCGCAGGTCAGGCCCAACGCCCCGTAGACCTTGCCCATCCACTCGGCATCGCGGCGGGCCAGGTAGTCGTTGACGGTGACAATATGCACGCCCTTGCCGGTCAGCGCGTTGAGATAGGCCGGGAAGGTCGCCACCAGCGTCTTGCCCTCGCCCGTCTTCATTTCCGAGATGTTGCCCTGGTGCAGGAAGATGCCGCCCATCAGCTGTACGTCGAAGGCGCGCAGACCCAGGGCGCGCTTGGCTGCCTCGCGGCAATTGGCGAAGGCCTCGGGCAGGATGTCGTCCAGGCTCTCGCCGTCCTTTGCGCGCCGGGCCAGGTCTTCGGTCCGGGCCTTCAGATCGGCATCGGCGAGCTTTTCGAACTCGGGTTCAAGCGCGTTGATCTTTTCGACGATCGGGCGTGTCGCCTTGATCTTGCGGTCGTTGGCGGTGCCGAAGACCTTTTTCGCGAGTGTTCCGAAACCGAGCATGTTGTCTCCGCGGCCAGGGGCTGGCCTTCGTGGCATCAAAGAATGAGGAGGTTGGTTGTGCCCGCGCGGCACGCCGCCTAAGTTCGGGGCCAAGACCGGCCCCCCTCGGGACCTGAAAGCGATGTAAGGGGCCGCAATTCTAGTGTCAACGCCGCGCACCGACGCGGCAGATAAAGGACGGAGCCACTATGTACGAGAGCCTCAAGATCGCGACCCTGCTGACCGGCCTGGCGCTGCCCACGGGTGCGGCCCTGGCCCAGGACCAGGGCACGAGCTCGGGCGACGTCGCCGCCGACACGGTGGTCGCGACGGTCAACGGGACGGATATCACCCTGGGCGAAATGATCATCACGCGCCAGCAGCTGCCCGAACAGTACCAGGATTTGCCGAACGAGACGCTGTTTTCGGGCATCCTGGACCAGCTGGTTCAGCAGCAGCTTCTGGCCGACGCGCTGGAGGACACGCCCGCGCGCATCGGGATCGCGCTTGCCAACGAGGAACGCGCCCTGCGCGCCGGCGAGGTGGTCCAAGACCTCTACGCCGACGCCGTGACCGAAGAGGCGATCCAGGCCGCTTACGAGGCGCGCGTGGCCGACATGGACGAGAGCATGGAATGGAACGCCTCACACATCCTTGTCGAGACCGAGGAAGAGGCCGCCGAGATCAAGACGCTGGTCGAGGACGGCGCCGATTTCGCCGAAACCGCGCAGGACCGTTCGACCGGGCCGTCGGGCGCCAGCGGCGGTGAACTGGGCTGGTTCGGGCCGGGCCAGATGGTCGCCCCCTTCGAGGAGGCCCTCGGCAGCATGGAAACCGGCGATATCTCGGACCCGGTGCAGACCCAGTTCGGCTGGCATATCGTCAGACTGAACGACACCCGCGCGCAGGAGGCCCCCGGCCTTGACGAGTTGCGCCCGGAAATCGTTAGCCAGTTGCAGCAAGAGGCCGTGCAGGCGCGCTTGGACGAGTTGAGCGAGGCTGCGCAGGTCGACCGCAGCGTGCCCGATCAGGTCGACCCCTCGGTGCTGGGCAACACGGGCCTTCTTGAGGACTGATTCATGGCGAAATCCCCCCTGGCGCCCGCGCGCTTTCCCGACCTGCCGGTCATCGAGGGCGTGCGGTTCGCCAGCGCGGCCGCCGGCGTGCGTTACACCGACCGACCGGATGTGATGCTGGCCGAACTGGCCGGGGGGACGACCATCGCCGGGGTCTTTACCCGCAGCGCCACCCGCGCCGCGCCGGTGCTGGACTGCGAGGCCAAGATCGGCCGGCCGGACACGGGCCGGGCGGCCATCCTGGTGAACTCGGGCAATGCCAATGCCTTTACCGGGGTCGCCGGGGCGGCGGCGGTCGATGCGCTCTGCCAGGGCGTGGCCGAGACGCTGGACCTAGACCCCGGGCGCGTCTTGACTGCCTCGACCGGCGTTATCGGCGAGGTCCTGCCCCACGATCGCATCCTCGACAGCCTGGCCGGGCTGGCCGGGGCGCTGGCGCCTGAGGGGATCGAAGCCGCCGCCAACGCCATCATGACCACAGACACCTTCGCAAAGGGCTCCATGGCCGAGGTCGAGATCGGCGGTCGGCCGGTCCGCATCGCCGGCATCGCCAAGGGATCGGGCATGGTGGCGCCGGACATGGCGACCATGCTGGTCTATATCTTCACCGATGCCCGGATCGGACAGGACCCGTTGCAGACCCTGCTGCGCGCCCTGACCGACCAGACCTTCAATTGCATCACGGTGGACAGCGACACCTCGACCTCGGACACGCTGCTTTGTGCGGCGACCGGGGCCTCGGGCGTGGATGTCACCAACAGCGCCGGTTTCACCAAGGCCCTGCATGATGTGATGCTGGACTTGGCCCAGCAAGTGGTGCGCGATGGCGAGGGGGCCAGCAAGTTCGTCGAGGTTCAGGTCAGCGGGGCCGCGTCGGACGGTGAAGCGAAACAGATCGGCCTGGCCATCGCCAATTCCCCGCTGGTCAAGACGGCCATCGCAGGCGAGGATCCCAACTGGGGCCGCATCGTCATGGCCATCGGCAAGAGTGGCGTGCGCGCCGACCGCGACCGGATCACGATCCAATTCGGCACCATCCTGGTGGCGGAAAAGGGCTGGGTCGCCGAAGGTTATACCGAGGAGGTCGGCGCCGCCTACATGAAAAACGACGAGATCGTGATCGCGGTGGAGCTGGGGCTGGCCGGGGGCATGGCCACGGTCTGGACCTGCGATCTGACCCACGGGTACATCTCGATCAACGCGGATTACCGCTCTTGAAGACGGTTCTTGTGAGTGCCGTCGCCCTTGTCGATATCGACGGGCGGGTGTTGCTCGCGCAGCGCCCCGAGGGCAAGTCGATGGCCGGGATGTGGGAATTCCCCGGCGGCAAGGTCGACCCCGGCGAAACCCCCGAGTCGGCCCTGATCCGCGAATTGCAAGAGGAACTGGGCATCGACACCTGGTCGTCGTGCCTTGCCCCACTGACCTTCGCCAGCCACAGCTATGAAGAGTTCCACCTGCTCATGCCGCTCTTCGCCTGCCGCAAATGGGAGGGGATACCACAGGGCAGGGAAGGTCAGGCGTTGAAATGGGTGCGCCGGACCGAGTTGCGCGACTACCCGATGCCCCCCGCCGATATTCCGCTGCTCCCGATCCTGCGCGACTGGCTCTGAGCCGCCGCCGACCCTTATGACGCAAAAGGGCGCCCACATGGGCGCCCTTCGCATGTCTTGGGTCCGGCAAAGCGTCAGAGGCTGCGCTCGATCTCCTCGCGTTCGAAGATCTCGATCACATCGCCGGGGCGGATGTCCTCGTATTTCTCGAAGGCCATACCGCATTCCTGGCCCGAGATGACCTCGGCCACCTCGTCCTTGAAACGCTTGAGCGTCTTCAGCGTGCCTTCGTGGATCACCACGTCGTCGCGCAGCAGACGCACCCCGGCCGACCGGCGGGCGATGCCTTCGGTGACCAGGCAGCCGGCCACCTTGCCGACGCCCGAGACCTTGAAGACCTCGCGAATCTCGGCGTAGCCGATGAAGTTCTCGCGCACCTCGGCCGAGAGCAGGCCAGAGGCGGCCGCCTTCACGTCGTCCACCAGGTCGTAGATGACCGAGTAGTAGCGGATCTCGACACCCTTTTGGTTGGCCGAGTTGCGCGCCGGGGCGTTGGCCCGGACGTTGAAGCCGATCACCGGGGCGCCCGAGGCTTCGGCCAGGCCGATGTCGGTCTCGGTGATGGCGCCGACACCCGAATGCAGAACCCGCACGCGCACCTCGTCGTTGCCAATCTTCTCCATTGCCTGGATGATCGCCTCGGTCGAGCCCTGGACGTCGGCCTTGACCACGATGGGCAGTTCCTTGACGTTTTTATCTTCCTTGGCCTTGGCCAGCAGCTGGTCCAGCGTGGTTGCAGCGCCGGCGGCAGCGCGCTTATCCTTGGCGGCCTCCTGGCGGTATTCGGCGATCTCGCGGGCCTGGGCCTCGGTCTCGACGACGTTGAGCACGTCGCCCGCCTCGGGCGTGCCGTTCAGGCCAAGCACCTCGACCGGGACCGAAGGCCCGGCCTCCTTGACGCGCTTGCCCTGGTCGTTCTCCATGGCGCGGACCTTGCCCCACTGTTCGCCGACGACGAAGATGTCGCCCTGGCGCAGCGTGCCTTTCTGTACCAGCACGGTGGCGACGGGGCCGCGGCCCACGTCCAGCTGGGCCTCGATCACTGCCCCTTGGGCGGCGCGATCGGGGTTGGCCTTGAGGTCCAGGATCTCGGACTGCAGCGCGATCGCCTCCAGCAATTCATCCAGACCCTGGCCGTTGATCGCCGAGACCTCGACATCCTGCACGTCACCGGACAGCCCCTCGACGATCACCTCGTGCTGAAGCAGGTCGGTGCGCACCTTGTCGGGGTTGGCGTCAGGCTTGTCGCACTTGTTGATGGCGACGATCATGGGGACCTCGGCAGCCTTGGCGTGATTGATCGCCTCGATGGTCTGCGGCATGACCGCATCATCGGCGGCCACCACCAGAACCACGATATCCGTCACGTCCGCCCCGCGCGCCCGCATCGAGGTAAAGGCCGCGTGGCCGGGCGTGTCGAGGAAAGTCAGCACGCTGCCGGAGTCGGTCTGCACCTGGTAGGCCCCGATGTGCTGGGTGATGCCCCCGGCCTCGCCGGCGGTGACGCGAGCGTGGCGGATGGTATCGAGCACCGAGGTCTTGCCATGGTCGACGTGGCCCATCACGGTCACGACCGGCGGACGCGGCTGCATGTCCGCCTCCTTGTCCTCGATCGTGTCGATGACCTGTTCCACGTCCGCATCCGAGACCCGCACGACGCGGTGGCCGAATTCCTCGATGATGAGTTCGGCGGTATCGGCGTCGATGGTCTGGGTCTGGGTCGCCATGATGCCGTTCTGCATCAATGACTTGACAACATCGGCCACCCGTTCGGCCATGCGGTTGGCCAGTTCGCTGACCATGATCGCCTCGGGCAGTTGCACATCGCGGATGACCTTCTCGCGGTCGACCTGGCCACCCATGGCCTTTTGCCGGGCGCGCTCCTGCTTGCGCTTCATCGCCGCCATGGATTTCTGACGTCCGCCCTCGCCGCCGCGCAGCGCCTGGTTCAGCGTGAGCTTGCCCGAACGGCGGCCCTCGTCGCGGCCGCCCTTGCCCTTGGACTGCTTGTTGTCGCGCTCCTTGTCCTTGCGCGGACCGGCGGCGGGCCGACCCCCGCCGCGGGGCTGCTGCTGTTCGGGCGCGGGGGCCGGGGCAGGGTCGGCGGGCGCGGCGGCCTTCCTGGCGTCCTCGGCCTCTTCGCGCTTCTTGCGCTCTTGCTCTTCCTGCTTGGCCTTGAGCGCCTCTTCGCGCTCGCGCTCTTCGCGTTCCTTGGCCTCGACCTCAGCACGGCGGCGCTCGCGCTCGGCGGCGCGGGCCTCTTCCTCTTCTTCGCGTTTCTTGGCGTCCTCGGCCTCCCGTGCTCGGGCGGCTGACAGGGCCTTCATCCGGCGCTCCATCTCGGCATCCGAGATCCCGGCCGGGCGCTTGGACGGGTCCCCGCCGGTCGGGTTCGATGCGCCGCCGCCCGAGCCGCCGGACTTGCCACCCGACGCGCCAGGCTTGGGCGTGACAACGCGCTTGCGCTTCGTTTCGACCACGACATTCTTGGTCCGGCCATGGCTGAAGCTTTGCTTCACACTGCCCGACCGTGGGCCGCCACGCACACCAAGGGGTTTCTTGCCGTCACTATCGCTCATTTGGCTTCTGTATCCTTTCCGGTGGCGCCCGCGCCACCGACGTTTGCCCGCAAACCTTTTAGTCTTGCGGCTTCCTCTACAACACGGTCGCCGAGTCCACCAGAGGCAAGCGCAGCGTGTATCACAGATTGACGCCCGAATGCCAAACCCAATTCGGTTGACGTCAGGCAGTCGAAATAGCGCGCCCCGGTCGGCGTCCAGAGCTTGTCCTTGCCGCGCACCGACCCGTCCGAGGCCTGGAGCAGGGCGCGCACGTTCGCCGTGCCGGCCAGCCAGCCCTTGACCTTCTCGAAGCCGCAAACGGCACCGCCCGCCTTACGAGCGAGTGAGACCGTCCCGATCACGCGGCGGGCCAGCTGACACTCGATCTCGTCGGCCAGTCCGGCCGGCAGCGTCACCTTGCCCTTGGCGGCGCGGGCGAACTGCGCGGGCTTGACCGCCTCGATCACGGCACGGTCGGCGGTCACGTACATCCCGCGCCCGGGCAGCTTGCCCAGGATGTCCGGCACTAAGTCGCCCTCCGGCCCCACGACGAACCGTATCAACCCGGGTTTGGGCGCCGTTTCACCGGTGACGATACACCGGCGTTCGGGTCCGTCCTGTTCCTTGGTGCGACCTCCGCGACCCATCGGCATCCAGAAGGCCCGCGATCAGGCCTCCTGCTCCTCGTCGAGCGCGGCGTCATCCTCGGACCCGGTCTCGAGATCGGCGGGATCGACCCAGCCCAGCATCACGCGCGCGGTCATGACCATGTTCTGCGCCTCTTCCAGGCTGACATCGAAGGGTTCCAACACCCCGTCATCCTTGGTGCGTTCCCCGTCGGTGACGGTCCAGCCGCCAGCCAGTTCCCAGTCGGCGCATGTGGCGAAGTCCTCCAGCGATGTCACGCCGTCCTCGGCCAACGCGAGTATCATCTGGGGGCTCAGCCCCTCGAATTCAACAAGGCTGTCCTGCACGCCCAGTTCGCGCGCGCGTGCCATGGCCTTGGCGTTCTGCTCCTCGAGGTATTCCCGGGCGCGGGCCTGAAGCTCAGTCGCAGTATCCTGATCGACGCCGTCGATGACCAGAAGCTCGTCCAGCTCGACATAGGCAACCTCTTCGAGGTTGGTGAAGCCTTCGGAGACCAGAAGCTGGGCGAAGAACTCGTCCAGGTCCAGCGTGTCCACGAACAGCTTGGTGCGTTCTTCGAACTCGGCCTGGCGGCGCTTGGATTCCTCTTCCTCGGTCATGATATCGATATCCAGCCCGGTCAGCTGGCTGGCCAGGCGGACGTTCTGGCCGCGCCGCCCGATGGCAAGGCTGAGCTGCTCCTCGGGCACGACAACCTCGATGCGCTCGGCCTCCTCGTCGAAGACCACCTTCGAGACCTCGGCCGGTTGCAGCGCGTTGACCAGGAAGGTCGGCATGTCCTCGTTCCAGGGGATGATGTCGATCTTCTCGCCCTGAAGCTCGTTGACCACAGCCTGCACGCGGCTGCCACGCATGCCGACACAGGCGCCGACCGGGTCGATCGAGCCGTCATGGGAAATCACGGCGATCTTGGCGCGGCTGCCGGGATCACGGGCCACCGACTTGATTTCGATGATGCCCTCGTAGATCTCGGGCACTTCCATCTTGAACAGTTCGGCCATGAACTCCGGCGCGGTCCGCGACAAAAAGATTTGCGGGCCTCGCTGCTCACGGCGCACGTCCTTGATGTAAACCCGGACCCGGTCGTTCGGGCGATAGCTTTCGCGGCCGATCTTTTCGTTGCGCCGCAAGACACCCTCGCCCTGGTTCAGGTCGACGATGACATTGCCGTATTCCTCGCGCTTGACCTGAACGTTGAGGACCTGACCGATCCGGTCCTTGAACTCCTCGTACTGCTTTTCACGCTCTGCTTCGCGGACCTTCTGCAGGATGACCTGCTTGGCCGATTGCGCGGCGATGCGACCCATCTCGACCGGGGGAACCTCCTCGACGTAGGTATCGCCGACCTGCGGGTTCTCCAGATACTGCTGCGCCTGATCGACGGTCATCTCGGCCTGGTAATTTTCCAGCTCGTCATCCTCGACAACCGTGCGCACCCGGGTGAACTCGGCGCGTCCGGTCTTGCGGTCGATACTCACGCGGATATCCATCTCGGCCCCGTAGCGGGATTTGGCGGCCCGGGCGAGGGACTCTTCCATGGCCTCGATCACCAGGGCCGGGTCGATCATCTTCTCACGTGCCACCGCCTCGGCGGTCTGCAGCAGTTCCAGCTGGTTGGCAGAGGTAATCGCCATCAGTCTTTCTCCTCATCCGGACCGTCCAGCACGGTCTCCACTTCGTCAAATTGTGTCTCGTCGATCTCGCCGGCATCCTTGCGGCCCTTGAGCACGTCGCGGATCAATTCATCGGTCAGCACCAGCTTGGCATCGCTGAGCCAGTCTAACTGCAACCCGATGGTCACCGATTCGCCATGCTCCTCGATCTCGATCAGGACGTCGTTGCCTTCGGTGCCGTGCAACGTGCCCTTGAAGCGGCGGCGGCCATCGATCAGCTGCTCGGTCTCGATCCGCGCGACATAGCCTGACCACAGGTCAAAATCCTTGAGCCGCGTCAGGGGCCGGTCGATGCCGGGACTGGACACCTCCAGCGTGTAGGCATCCAGAATCGGGTCCTCGACATCCAGAACCGCGCTGATTGCGGTGCTGATCTGGCCGCACTCGTCCACCTCGATGGTGCCATCGGGTTTCTGGACCATGACCTGCAGGGTGCTGTCCTTGCCGGTCATCAGCCGCACGCGCACCACCTCGAAACCCATGTCCTCGACGGTGGGGGTTATGATCTCGTTGATACGGCGATCCATCGCCGAACGGGCAATCAGGTCAGACATGGTATCCAGGCACGGCCTTGCAGGCACAAAAAAAACGGGCGCGCGGCCCGTTCGATCTTTCCGGTGGAGCCTCGGGGGTGGAAGCCGAAGCGCCGCTTTCATGAGGCATATAGGGGCTAAGCCTACCCGACGCAAGAGCCGTCTTGCAGACCCGCGTCCCGGCGGACGGGGGCGAAGGGCAGGGACCGGTCGCACACCCGCGAATCATCCCCCAGACCGCGCGGTCAGCGCCGCGTGGCGATCCGGTCCATGGCGCGGACCAGCTCGGAACTGATACCTGGTTCGGACAGCGCATGACCGGCCTTTGGCACCATGACCAGCCGCCCGGCGGGCCAGGCCTTGGACAGGCGATGCGCCGAGGCGGGCGGGCAGATCATGTCGAACCTGCCCTGCACGATCACGCCAGGGATGCGCGCGATCCGGTCCATCCGGGCGAGAATTGCAGTATCCTGGTTCAGGAAGGCACCGTTATGGAAATAGTGGCATTCAAGCCGCGCGAAGGCCCGCGCATAGTCACCCGGCCCGTCCATCCCGGACCCGTTGCTGTCGATCGAGGCGAGCGCGTTTTCCCAGCCTGCCCAGGCACGGGCATAACGGGTCTGGAGCGCCCGGTCCTCCGAGAACAACCGCCGGTGATAGGCGGCGATCATCCCGTCGCGCTCATCCTCGGGCACAAGGGCGGCGAAGCGATCCCAGAGCTCGGGCCAGAACCGGCCCGCCCCGCCCTCGTAGAACCAGTCAAGCTCGGGCTGGGTGGCCAGGAAAACGCCACGCAGGACCAGATCCCGCACCCGGTCGGGATGTTCCTGCGCATAGACAAGCGCCAGCGTCGCCCCCCAGCTGCCGCCGAAGGCGATCCAGTTTTCGATGCACAGGGTTTCCCGGATATGCTCGATGTCGCGCACAAGATCCCACGTCGTGTTCGCCTGGACGCTGGCATGGGGGCGCGAGCGGCCACAGCCGCGCTGATCGAAGAGGATCACCCGGTAGACGGCCGGGTCGAAGTAGCGCCGCATGGCCGGGCTGCACCCGCCCCCCGGTCCGCCATGCAGAACGACCACCGGCAGGCCCTGGGGATTGCCGCATTGTTCGACGTAGAGGCTATGACCGTCGCTCACCTCCAGCATCCGCTGGTCGAAGGGTTCGACCTGCGGGTACAGATGGGCAGCCGCGCGCCGTTGTTCCGGGACCTTGTCCATGTCCAACCTATATGCAATCGCGGGCAGGATGTCCCGACCGGGCGTGGGATGCCACTTTGGAGAGAACGATGCAAACCGGACCGAACACCATCGACGCAGGCGAAGTCGCCAAGTTCGAGGCCATGGCCGCCGAATGGTGGGACCCGCAAGGCAAGTTCAAGCCGCTGCACATGCTCAATCCCACCCGGCTGGACTACATCACCGGCCAGATCGCCGCCGAGTTCGCGCGCGACCTTTCCGCCGACCGGCCGTTTGCCGGGCTGCGCCTGCTGGATATCGGCTGCGGAGGGGGGCTGCTGTGCGAACCCATGGCGCGGCTGGGCGCGACGGTCGTGGGCGCCGACGCGGCCCCGCGCAACATCGCCGTCGCGCAGATCCATGCCGAGCAATCAGGGCTCGAGATCGACTATCGCCATACGACAGCCGAGGCGCTGGCGGCGGCGGGCGAGGCTTTCGACGTTGTCCTGAACATGGAGGTCGTCGAACACGTCGCCGACCCACAGGCCTATCTGAATGCCTGCCATGATCTTCTCAAACCGGGCGGGCTGCACATCTGTTCGACGATCAACCGCAATCCCAGAAGCTTTGCCAAGGCCATCGTGGGCGCGGAATACGTGATGCGCTGGCTGCCCAAGGGCACGCATGACTGGAAAAAGTTCATCACGCCGGACGAGCTATTCGCCCTGCTTCGCCAGGCCGGGCTGGACCCGGTGGACCGCAAGGGGTTCAGCTTCAACCCGGTGCTCTGGTCCTGGTCGATCTCGGAGCGTGACCTTTCGGTGAACTACGTCACCGCCGCGATACGCCCATCCTGAAGCGGCCCGCGCAGGGCGTTATTCATCAGCCGAAAGGTTGACGCGCAGCGCGCGCAGCACCGGCAGGATCGCGCGGACCTTCTCGGGGCCGACCTCGTCTACCGCCTCGGCGATAATGGGAGCGATGGCGGCCACGGCGGCATCGCGCGCCTTGCGGCCCGCCGGCGAGATCGTCACCATCTTGCGCCGGGCATCGTCCCAGTCGGGCCGGATATGGATATACCCCGCGGCCTCCAGCTTGCGCAGGGTGTTCGTCATGGCCCCGCGCGTCAGGTGAAAGGTGCGCGCCAGTTGCGCCGGGCTTTTTTCGGTCTGGCTGCGCGCCAGATGGTTGAGCACCGAGAAATGGCTCAACTCCATCCCCCGCGGCAAAACCTTCGCGACGTTGTTGCGCGCCAGCTGGTCCACCGTGAGAATCTCGCTGAAAAGGCCGACGGCAAGGCTGTCTGTCTGGGTGCTCATGGTCCCCGGAACGTCCTGTCGCTGTGGATCGCTGGCAAGCGGCTGCGGGTATTTGCCACCTCTTCCAGGTCGATATCAACGGTGAAGACACCCGTTTCCGTGCCTGCGTCCAGCAGAACCTGGCCCCAGGGCGACACGACCATGGCGTGGCCATGGGTCCGGCGCGGGCGGCCGGCGCGGGCCGCATGCGTGCCCGACTGCGCCGCGGCAATGACGAAGGCACCCGTCTCGATGGCGCGGGCACGCAGCAGCGGTTCCCAATGCGCGCGTCCGGTGACGGGCGAAAAGGCCGAGGGCACCAGCAGGACCTCGGCCCCCACCTGCGCCAAGTGTCGGTAGAGATGCCCGAAGCGCAGATCATAGCAGATGGTCAGGCCGAAACAGCCCAGCGGCGTAGGTGCCAGCACCGCGCGGTCGCCCGGGGCATAGCCATCGGATTCACGATATGTCTCGCTCTCCGAGATGGCGACGTCGAACATGTGGATCTTGTCGTAGCGCGCAACGATCTCGCCCGCCGGCGAGACAAGGAAAGACCGATTCACGAATCGGCCTGCGTCGCCGCCTTTCAGCGCGAGAGACCCAATCGACAGCCAGAGGCCCAGATCGCGCGCCTGCGCGCACAGCCCAGCCAGAACCGGATCATCGGCTTCATGGCGCAAGACGCTGTTCTGATGCGCCCGGTCCAGGCTGACGCAATTCGTCACCTCGGGGGTGCAGACGATATCCGCCCCCTGCGCCGCCGCCTGCGTCATCAGATCACTGGCGGTGGCGAGATTGTCAGCGGGATCATCGCTGGCACAAAGCTGGAGAAGCGCGGCTTTCACGCCGCCAGCAGGCCGTCGAGCCTGCCGGCGCGGTCCAGCGCGTAAAGTTCATCACAGCCTCCGACGTGATCGTCGCCCACAAAGATCTGCGGGACGGTATGGCTGCCCCCGGCCCTTTCGAGCATCTCGGCCCGGCGATCCGGGTCGCGCGCGATGTCGATCTCGGAAAAGGCAACGCCCTTCGATTGCAGCAGCCGCTTGGCCGCGTGGCAAAACCCGCACATCGGCGAGGTATAGATTTCGACTGGTTTCATGAGTAGCCCCCGATTGGTTCGCCGCTAACCTATGCCTCTTTGGTGACGCGGGCCAGTGCCAGTACGCAGACCGCGTGTGCACCGGCGGCAAGGCAGGCCTCGGTCGCCGCCGCGAAGGTGGCGCCGCTGGTCATGACATCGTCCACGAGGATCACCTGCCGCCCCTGCACCTGCGCACCGCGGCAGTCGTGGGCCACGATGGCGCCCGCCAGGCTTTGAAAGCGTGCCTCGCGGTCGTGGCCATCAAGCGGGGCCGTGGCCTTTCGGCGCACCAGCACGTCGGGCATGTAATCGGCGGGGGCCAACTCGGACAGGCGCTGGGCCAGCACGGCAGACTGGTTGTACTTGCGCCGTGCCAGCCTGCGCCAGTGCAGCGGCACTGGCACCAGCGCCGGACGCTCCGACCAGACCGGGCGCGCGGCGCGCAGCAGCCAGGGCGCGGCGACCCGCGCCAGGTCGAGCCTGTCGCCATGTTTGAGCTGCAGCACCATGCGCCGCCCGGTGTCGCGATAGGCGAAGGCCGCGCGCCCCCGCTGCCAGGGCCGGGCAATCGCAAGGCAATCGTCGCAGAGCGCATCGCTTTCCCCCGGGGTGCCGGGTTGGCCCGGCAGCGGGGCGCCGCAGGCATCGCAGGTCAGACCCTCGATGAAGGGGGTATCGCGCCAGCACGCCCCGCAGAGCGAGAACGCGACCGCCGTGCGCGCATCGCACATGGCGCACTGCGGCGGATAGACCGCCTCGACAAGGCTTTGAATTGCTGCCCGTATCATCTAGATCGCCCCTCATGACCCAGCCGCCCCGCCTGACCGACCGCGAGACCCTCGAGAGGATGCGCCGCCGCGCCGCACAGTTCGGCCCGGTGCTGTTCCTGCAAGACGCGGCCGCCGACGAAGTTCAGGAGAGGCTGGCCATGGTTAACAGGGGGTTCACGCGGCCGGCAGTCGTCACCCCCTGGCCCGCGGTGTGGCACGCGCGCCTGCCCGAGGCCCGGGTCATTCATGACACCGAGGTGCTCGAGCTAGTTGAAGGGGGCCATGACCTGATCGTGCACGCGTTGTGCCTGCACTGGGCGGATGATCCTGTTGGCCAGCTTGTCCAGTGCCGCCGTGCGCTGGCGCCGGACGGCCTGCTGCTGGTGACGCTGTTCGGCGGCCAGACACTGCACGAGCTGCGCAGCGCCCTGGCCGAGGCCGAATCCCGGGTCACCGGCGGACTGTCCCCGCGCGTATTGCCCATGGGCGAGGTGCGCGATCTTGGCGGTCTTCTGCAAAGGGCGGGCCTTGCTCTGCCCGTGGCCGATACCCTGCCCCTGCGGTGCAGCTATCGCGACGTGATGCACCTGGTGCACGAGTTGCGCGGCATGGGCGAGACGAACGCGATGCAGTCCCGTCACCGCGCGCCCCTGCGCCGCGACATCCTGCCACGCCTTCAGCAGGTCTATCATGACGCCTATGCCGACCCGGACGGACGCCTGCCGGCCACCTTCGAGATCGTCACGCTGACCGGCTGGGCGCCCAGCGCGGATCAGCAAAAGCCCCTGCGGCCCGGCTCGGCGTCGCACCGGCTGGCCGATGCGCTGGGCGCGCAAGAGGTGCCACTCAAGGACGCAGGTGATTGACCCGCCGTGCAGACACGCTAAGCCAAGATCAAACAATTCCAGGACACCCAGACCTATGACCCAGACCGAGGCCACATGCCCCGCCCATGCCCCCGCGGACCATCCCAAGATCAAGCCTGCCAAGGTGGGGGTCCTCCTGGCCAATCTCGGGACGCCGGATCACTATAGCTATTGGCCCATGCGGCGGTATCTGAACGAGTTCCTGTCCGACAAGCGCGTGGTCGACTATTCGGCCTGGCTCTGGCAGCCGCTGCTGCAGCTGGTCATCCTGAGCAAACGGCCCTTTGCCAGCGGTGCCGCTTACAAGTCCATCTGGAACGAAGCGGCCGACGAAAGCCCCCTTCTGACCATCACCAAGGACCAGACCGCCGCGATGAAGGCGCGCCTGAAGGAGCGGTTCGGCGACGATGTCATGGTCGATTTCTGCATGCGCTACGGCAACCCTTCGACCAAGACCAAGGTGCGCGAGATGGTCGAGGCAGGCTGCACCCGGATCCTGTTCTTCCCGCTCTATCCGCATTACGCGGGGGCCACCTCGGCCACGGCTAACGATCAGTTCTTTCGCGCCCTGATGGACGAGAAGTGGCAGCCCATCGCCCGCGTTGTGCCCCCCTATTTCGACGAGCCGGCCTATATCGAGGCGCTCGCGCAATCCGTCGAACGGGCCTACGCGGAAAAGGAAGACAGGCCCGAGATTCTGGTCTGTTCCTATCACGGGATGCCGCAGCGCTACCTGACCGAGGGTGACCCCTATCACTGCCAGTGTCAGAAGACGACGCGGCTGCTCAAGGAACGGCTGGGCTGGGACGACACGCAGATCACAACGACCTTCCAGTCCGTCTTCGGCCCCGAGCAGTGGCTGCGGCCTTACACGGTCGAAGAGGTCGCGCGGCTGGCCGAAGAGGACGGCAAGAAGAAGATCGCCGTGATCGCCCCGGCCTTCTCCGCCGATTGCATCGAGACGCTGGAAGAGATCAACGAGGAGATCAAGGAAAGCTTCGAGGAGGCGGGCGGCGAGGATTTCACCTATATCCCCTGCCTGAATGCCGACGATGCCCATATGGACGCACTGGCCGGCGTGGTCGAACGCGAACTGCGCGGCTGGCTGGACCGGGGCTGAACCGCGTCACAGAAGCAAGCCCAGAACGAAGAAACGCCGCTGGATATCCAGCGGCGTTTCCGATTTTCTAGACCTTTCGGTCGGGATCAGTCGGCCGACGCAGCAGCCGCGATCAGCGCGACCAGGATGAGCGGCACGATCAGGTTGGAGGACGAGCCAGCGGTGGTCTCTTCCTCGACGACGACAGGCTCCATCTCGACGACGGGCTCTTCCATCCCGCCGGCGAAGGCGGTCGAAGCGGTGCCGGCGAAAACAGCGGCGAGTGCGATCTTTTTCATGTTCATTCTCCAGTTTTTGCCCAAGGCAATGATGTTGAGGAACGCCAAGGGCACCCAAGACTTACCTCGTGGTTGCCGATAAAGCAGCATTTGCTCCGAAACGCAAAGCGCATTGCGGTGTTTCTGCGTCCTCGGTCCGTCTTGTCGTCAAATCAGCAACACCTGGGTCCCGACATCGGCGAATCCGAACAACTCCTGGATGTGCTCATTGTACAGCCCGATGCAACCGTTCGATGACCGGCGCCCGATCTTGCGCGTGTCATGGGTGCCATGGATACGATAATAGGTCCAGGATAGGTAGAGCGCATGCGTGCCGAGCGGATTGTCCGGCCCCGGGCCGACATAGTCGGGCCACTCGGGGTTGCGTTCCTTCATGGCCGGAGTCGGGCGCCAGCTGGGCCCCTCGACCTTGCGCACGACCTCGGTGCGGCCGCGCCGGGTCAGGTCTTCGGTCAGCGGCACGCTGGTGGGATAGAGCTTGTAGAGGCTCTCGTCCTCGGACCAGTAGTGCAAAGCGCGGCTTTGCACGTCGACCAGAATCGCCCCACGGCGCAGAGTGCTGAAATAGGGACGCCAGTCGAGCTGACGGAAGCTGGACACATTACGCCGCGTGGACTGCGAGACATCGCCCTCCATCTCGGTCGTGTTCCTGGTTTGCGCGACTGCGCCGGTCCCGGCCAACGCGGCCGACCCCGCCAGAAAGCTGCGGCGGCTCAGGCTGCCAAAGGGGTTTGCTGACATCGTTGTTCTCCAACCCGGTCACGTCTCGTGACGTTGTGTATGGCGCATTTGCCGCGTTCGCAAATCAAACAACCGTCATGCGACCGTCTTCACGCCGATGTGGGTTTGAATCGTGACGGCCCGCAGGCTATGCCCCTGCGAAATCGGACAAGGAGTCCCCGATGCGCCGCCTTTTCGCCCTTTTTTCGATCCTGCTGTCCGGGCTGGCCGCCTGCGCCCCCGTCGATCCCGGCCGGATCGGCCCCGACGGCCTGCCGTTGCCGCAGGTCTACCGCATTGATGAGGACAACCGCGCCAAGATCCAGTTTCGCATGCTCGACAGCCTCAACGCGCTGCGCGATGCCGCCGGGGCACCGCCGGTGACGCTGAACGCCCGGCTCAACGCCGCCGCCGCGACGCATTCGCGCGACATGGCCGTGCAGAACCGGCCTTGGCATTTCGGGTCGGACGGGTCCTCGCCGCTGGAGAGGCTGCGCCGGGTCGGCTACACGGGGCAACTGCGCGGCGAGACGATTTCCGAGACCTTCGAAACCGAGTTGCAGACCCTCGCCGCCTGGATGGAGGCCCCTGAGACCCGCGCGGTTCTGCTGGACAGCGCGGCCAGCGAAATGGGCTTTGCCTGGTTCCAGGAGGAGAACGGCAAGATCTGGTGGACGCTGGTTCTGGGCGACGGCACCCGCACCGGCCCGGTGCCTGAACAGAACCCGGTGCCAGACCTTCAGGGGTAGATCATGATCGGCGTGCCGACATCGACCATGGCGTAGATGTCCTCGATCTCGCGGTTGGTCACGGCGATGCAGCCGGCCGTCCAGTCCGCGTCGCCTCGGTTCAGGCGGGGCGTGCCGTGGATGAAGATGTCGCCCCCCGGAGACAGGCCCAGCGCCCGGGCCTTGGCACGATCGGCGTCGTTCGGATAGGAAATGCCGACCGACAGGTGAAAACTGCTGTTCGGGTTCTTGCGGTCGATCAGATAGGCGCCCTCGGGCGTGCGCCCGTCCCCCTCGACCTGTTTGTGCCCTTCCGGGGCAAAGCCCAGTTCGAAATCGAAGGCACGCAGAACCTCCGCCTCGTGCAGCAGGTAGAGCCTGCGTCGCCTCTTGTAGAGGACCACACGGGTGACGGGCGGCCCGTCATAGCTGCGAAACTTTGACGAACAGGCCGACAGGGCTGCCATGCAGGCGCCGGCCAGGAAGACGCGTCTTTTGATCATGACTGCCCGATACTGCGGTTCTTGTTTGCGTTATGATACCAAGGCCAACACCTCCGGCCCAGAGATTTCGGCGCGTCGCGCTCACGTCCGCGTGAGCAGGGCCGCCACCTCGACATGGGCCGACCACCGGAACTGATCCACGACATCGACCCATTCCAGCGCAAACCCGGCCTGTGACAGCCGCGCCACGTCGCGGGCGAAGGTAACCGGGTTGCAGGACACCATGACGACACGCGACAGATCCGAGGCGGCCAGCGTCTCGGTCTGGGCCTCGGCCCCGGCGCGCGGCGGGTCCATGACCGCGGCATCGAAGGCGTCCAGTTCGTCCGGCTCCAGGGGCCGGCGGAACAGGTCGCGCCGCGCATGGGTGACCTGGTGCAGCCCAACGGCCCGGCGCCAGCCATGATCGAGCGCCTGGACCAGCGCCTCGGACCCCTCGACCGCGTGGACATTGACCGTCGACGCGAGCGGCAGGGAGAAGGTCCCGCAGCCGGCGAAGAGGTCCACCACGCGCTTGGCGCCCCGCACGCCATCCTGCACCGCGCGTCGCAGCGCCGCCTCGCCCTCGGTCGTGGCCTGCAGGAAAGCGCCGGGCGGCGGCACCACCCGCGCCAGACCCATGGCCAGTTCGGGCGGCTGGAAGGTGGCGAGCACCTGGTCGTTCCAGGTGATGCGAGCAAAGCCCTGGGCGCGGGCTGTCTCGGTCACCCGCAGCCGCAGCGCGCCGTCCAGGGGACGGTCGGTCTCGACCAGAACATCCAGCCCGGCCAGGGTCTCGGTGACGATCAGGGTGATCTCGGACTTGCGCGAGGCCGCCAGCTGGGTCAACGCCACCAGTCCCGCGCGTGCCTCCGTAATCGTGGGGCAGACAAGCTGGCAGTCCGGCGTGTCCGTCAGAGTATGGGTGCCACGCGCATGAAAGCCGATCGTCGCCCCCTGTTTCGTGCGACGCGCCTTGAAGGCCGCCCGGCGCCGCGATTGCGCCGGCGAGGTATGCAGCGCGCGAAAGGGGAAGGGTAGGCCGCGCGCCTGCAGGGCCTTTTCTACCACCCCGACCTTCCAGTCGGCCACGAAGGCCTCGGACGCATGCTGCATCTGGCAGCCGCCGCAGGTGCGGAAATGGCGGCAGGGCGCCCTTACCCTGTCCGGCGAGGGCGTCAGCACGCGCGTGCCGCCCTCGGAGACCTCGACCTCCTCGCCGGGCATAACCCGGTCGGCCAGCGTACCATCGGCCAGTTGGCCGGTGCCGTGCAGGGTCAGGGAAGTCACTTTCACCATGGGCCGCTCCGTCGGGGTCAAGCCCTTCCGTTACAGGAACACCAGACCCGAGAAAACCGCCAGACCCACCGCCATGACCCGCATGAAGACCGTCCGGGCGAAATCGTCCTGCATCAGGGTCGAAAGCAGGCTGCCCGCGAAGGTCCAGAACAGGCAGACAAAGAGGTTCACGCCGGAAAAGGTCAGCCCCAGCGCCGTTGCCTTGACCCAGGGGCCAAGCATGTCGACATGGGCGGTCGCGGCGATGGCCACGGCCCAGACCTTGGGATTGACCCATTGGAACAGCACCGCCTCGACAAGGCGCATGGGCTTTTCGCTGTCCCCCCGGGCCAGCGGCCCTGCCCGCCACAGCCCCCGGGCCATCCAGAGAATCCAGCCCGCCGCGACGAGCGACAGAACGAGTCGCAGCGCCGGAACCGTCTGCACCAGCCAGCCCAGCCCGAGGCCCGTCGCGAAGGCCGTGATCCCAACGCCCAGCACCACCCCAACCAGATGCGGCAGAGTCGCGCGAAAGCCGAAGCGCGCACCCGAGGCCGTCAGCAGGATCACGTTCGGCCCCGGCGAGAACAACCCGAAGAAGACAAAGCCGATCAGCGCCGCCATCACAGCGACTTGAGAAGGTCGGCCCGCGACAGCGTGAACTCGGACGCGATCCAGTTGGCCTCGAGACGGCGCAGGGCCGCGCCCAGTGCCGGCCCCTCGAGGCCCGGTTGCAGGTCCGTGGCCGTGATCGGAAAGACCTGCTCTGCACCGGCTTTCAGCCGGATCAGGGTCGAGTCGTCCAGCGGTTGGCCCAGTGCGGCCTGGCGCAACAGCAGCGCCGCGGTGCCCTCTTTGGCGCCCAGGCGATAGCCAAGCTCTGCCGCCCCGCCCCCCTCCAGTGCGGCCGCGCGCAGCCTGTCGCGGCGGCGCGCGTCCGCCTTGCGCAGGCGCAGGGCCCGTGCCACTTCTTCTCCACCGAGGCTGGCCAGCCTCAGGACCGGATCGGGATCCAACCCGGCCTCTTGTTCGAGGTGCACCAGCACGGGCAGGACCGACGGCTCGGCCCCCGCCATCACCCGTATCAGCACCCCGGTCTGCGCCATGGCGGCTACGGCAGGCGCAGGGTCGGGGGCGGCCAGCAGGCGCAGCATCTCGTGGCCAATGCGCTCCTTCGACAGGCCCTCGATCCCTTCGGCATGTTCGGCACAGGCTGCCAGACCCTCGGCATCCAGCCCCGCGCCAGCGTCACCAAACCAGGCGTGAAACCGGAAGAAACGCAGGATGCGCAGGTAGTCCTCGCGGATGCGCTGGGCGGGGTCGTCGATGAACCGCACCCGGCCTGCGTCAAGGTCCGGAAGGCCGCCCAGCGGATCCTGAACCACCCCGCTGGCATCGGCATAAAGTGCGTTCATCGTGAAATCGCGGCGCTGGGCGTCCGCCTCGAGACTGTCGGCAAAGGCCACCGTGGCCCGGCGGCCATCGGTGGCGACATCGCGCCGGAAGGTCGTGATTTCGAAGGGGCGGCCATCGGCAACAACGGTGACGGTGCCATGGTCGATGCCCGTGGGCACCACCTTTAGCCCAGCGGCCTCGGCCAATTCCATGACCGCCTCTGGCCGGGCATCGGTAGACAGGTCCAGGTCCTGCACCGGCGCGCCAATCAAGGCGTTGCGGACGCAGCCCCCAACGAAATAGGCGAAATGTCCGGCATTTTCGAGCATGGCACAAACCGCCTGCGCCGCCGGGTCGGCCAACCAATCCGCCTGCAACCGGGTCATGCCACCATCCTCTCGGCGAGGCCGCGCAGGATTCGGGCGGTGGCCCCCCAGATGTAGTAGGGGCCGAAGGGCACGGTGTAATAATGCCGCCACTGCCGACGCCAGAGCCGCGCTTCGACCCTGAACCTGTCCGGATCGGTCACATGCGCCAGGGGCACGCGAAAGATCTCGGCGACCTCGCCCTCCTCGGGGCGCAGGGGCGCAGCCCCATCCACCAGCGCCAGGAAGGGCGCGACGGTATAGCCCGTCACGGTCTCGTGCGGGGGCAGCGCGCCCAGGATTTCGACCCCGCTGCGGGGCAGGCCGATCTCTTCCTCGGTCTCGCGCAGGGCAGCGGCCTCGAGGGTGGCATCCTCTGGGTCCTGCCGGCCGCCGGGCAAGGCGATCTGGCCCGGATGATGCTTGAGCCGCGCCGAACGCTTTGTCAGGATCACCTCGCCGCGGTCGGTGACGGGCACCAGAACCGCGGCCGGCCGCAACATGCGGCCCTCGTGCAACACGACATCCGGGTTCAGATCGAAATCCGACGAGGCGTCGCCCGCCCGCCGGGCGGCGCGGGTCAGGCTCTGTCTCAGGTCAATCGTCACTGTCCGACCCGAGGCCGACCGTCGCCGGGTCAAGCCTGTAATGCGCCCCGCAGAACTGGCAATCGGCGGTGACAAGGCCTTCTTCGGTGGTCATCGTGGCGATGTCCTTGGCCGAATAGATCGACAGGCTGCTGCGCACGCGATCCTCGGAACAGGAACAGCCGAACTGCACCGGCTGCGGGTCGAAGACGCGCGGGGCCTCTTCATGGAAAAGGCGCAACAAAAGCTCGGTCGGCTGCACGTGGGGGCCGATCAATTCCATGGTCTCGACCGAATCAAGCAGGATGTTGGCACGCGACCAGTTCTCTTCCTCGTCGCCCTCGAGGATGTCCTCGGGCGCCAACAGCCCGGCATCGCCCGAGCCGCCCTGGGTCGCGAAGGGGCTGGCCTTGGGCATCTTCTGAAGCATGACACCACCCGCGCGCCAGGCCTCACCCTCGCCGGGGATGGTCGACCGGCCGAAGTCCAGCGCGAAACGGGTCGGCAGTTGCTCGGACTGCGCGAAATAGGTCTCGGCGCAGCTCCGCAGCGATCCACCTGAAATCGGTGTGATCCCCTGGTAGGGAACATTGCCCTGGCCCTGATCGATCAGGATGGCGAAATAGCCCTTGCCGATCTGCGCGAAGGGCGCAGCCGTCTCGGCCAGGCGGTCGGCGTCGAAGCTGGCATAGGCGCGGATGTGCGCCGGTTCCCCCTCGGCCTTGGGCGCATAATAATCTGTGGCGATTAACCGGGCCGGGCCGTCGCCGCGCACCTGCAGGCTGAGCTTCCAGCGCAGTTTGACAGTCTGACCGATCAGCGCCGTCAGCAGCGCCATCTCGGCCACCAGCGATTCGATCATCGGCGGATAGTCGTGCTGGTCGAGGACCCGGTCGAGGACTCCGTCGAGCCGGGCCACCCGGCCGCGCACGTCCGAGCGGTCGAGCTGGAAGGGCAGAACGGTATCGTCCCAGGCGATCTTGGAGCCGAGTGTCATGGGGTTTCCTAACCTGTCGGGGATTGGCATACCGCGTCCATATAGGGGCGACAAGGCAAGGACCAAGAGTGTGATCAGACGCTACGGCGAAGCCATCCGTCCGGGCCTGCGCTACAGGCAGCGCCCCGGCGTCTATGCGATCCTGCAGCATGGGCCGCATGTCCTGCTGACCTACCAGGCCGGGCTGCACCACGAGTTCCAGCTGCCCGGCGGCGGCATCGACCCGGGCGAAAGCCCCCTGCAGGCGCTGCATCGCGAGGTCCACGAGGAAACCGGCTGGCGCATCGCGCGACCGCGCCGCATCGGCGCGCACCGCCGCTTTGCCTTCATGCCCGACTACGATCTCTGGGCCGAGAAGATCGCCCATGTCTACCTGGCCTATCCGACGCGCCCGCTGGGCCCGCCGACAGAGCCCGAGCACAGCGCCGTCTGGGTCCCCCTGCCCGAGGCGCCCGCCCTGCTGGCCAGCGCGGGCGATGCCACCTTCGTGGCCAGCTTGCTATGACCTGAAAAACCCGGTACCTCCGCGCCGACCAAGAACGGAGACCCACATGTCCGCGCCCAAGAAAGTCGTCCTCGCCTATTCCGGCGGCCTCGACACCTCGATCATCCTGAAATGGCTGCAAACCGAGTATGGGTGCGAGGTGGTGACCTTCACCGCCGACCTCGGCCAGGGCGAGGAACTGGAACCCGCCCGCGAGAAGGCGGAGATGCTGGGGATCAAGCCCGAGAACATCTACATCGAGGACATCCGCGAGGAATTCGTCCGCGACTACGTCTTTCCGATGTTCCGGGCCAATGCTCTTTACGAGGGGCAGTACCTGCTGGGAACATCCATCGCGCGGCCGCTGATTTCCAAGCGCCTGGTCGAGATCGCCGCCGAGACCGGGGCCGATGCCGTCTCGCACGGGGCGACCGGCAAGGGTAACGACCAGGTCCGGTTCGAGCTTTCGGCCTATGCGCTCAATCCCGATATTCGGGTCATCGCCCCCTGGCGCGAGTGGGATCTGACCAGCCGCACGCGGCTTCTGGACTTCGCCGAGAAGAACCAGATCCCCATCGCCAAGGACAAGCGCGGCGAGGCGCCCTTCAGCGTCGATGCGAACCTTCTGCACACCTCCTCGGAGGGCAAGGTCCTCGAAGACCCCGCCAAGGCCGCGCCGGACTACGTTTATCAGCGCACGGTGCATCCAGAAGAGGCGCCCGAGACGCCCGAGATCGTCGAGGTCGGCTTCGAGAAGGGCGACGCCGTGAGCATCAATGGCAAGGGCATGTCACCGGCTACGATCCTGACCCGGCTCAACGCGTTGGGCGGCGCGCACGGGATCGGACGGCTGGACTTTGTCGAGAACCGTTTCGTCGGCATGAAATCCCGCGGCATCTACGAGACACCCGGCGGCACGATTCTGCTCGAGGCCCACCGCGGGATCGAGCAGATCACGCTGGACAGCGGCGCGGGGCACCTCAAGGACAGCCTGATGCCGCGTTACGCCGAACTGATCTACAACGGGTTCTGGTTCTCGCCCGAACGCGAGATGCTGCAAGCGGCCATCGATCACAGCCAGCAGCATGTCACCGGCACGGTGCGGCTCAAGCTCTACAAGGGCAGTGTCACTTGCATCGGGCGCTGGTCCGATCACAGCCTCTATTCCGAGGCCCATGTGACATTCGAAGAGGATCTGGGCGCCTACGACCAGACCGACGCCGCCGGGTTCATCCAGCTCAACGCGCTGCGGCTCAAGCTTCTGGCCGCCAGGAACGCGCGAACCAACGGCTGACAGGGGGCAGACGTCGCGGCGCGTGGGCAGAGATTGGGGGACCCGGGGTGCACTGCCCCCTATACTCCCAAAGGCACCATGAGATCCCTTGTTTCATTGGTCGGAGTGGCGAGATTCGAACTCACGACCCCTGCCTCCCGAAGACAGTGCTCTACCAGGCTGAGCTACACTCCGACCGTGGCTCGCGGGTTACTCTTGCCGGTCGGGTTTTGCAAGACCGATTCTGCTGTCGGGATGCTTGCCGATAAAGCGCAGGAACGGGCCCACGCGCAGGTAGGTTCCGGTATCGGGGCGCGACCGGGTCCGCAATACTGGCGTGGTCCGGGAATGGGTGCCGCTGCTTTCGCGCAGCACGATATAGAGCCCCGAAGCGATGATCAGCGCACTGCCGATCAGGGTCGGGCGGTCGATGGTCTCGCCGAAAAACTGGTAGCCGTAGAAAGACGCCCAGATGATCTGGGAATACTGCATCGGCGCGATGATGGCCGCCTCGCCCGCCTGGTAGGCGGCGATGACCAGCCGCCCGGCGGCAAAGGCGAAGATCGCGATCAGCGCCAGAAGACCCAGATCCTCGATCGGCATGGGCTCGTAAAAGAAATAGAGGGCCACCCCCAGAAGGCCGAAATTCGCCACCATGGGATAGAGCATCATGACGACGGGGCGTTCATCCGCGCCGATCTTTCGGACGATGACCGAATTGAAGGCACCGCCCACCGCAGCCGTGAGCGCAGCAAGATGGCCCGCACCGATCTCGGTCGTCCCGGGCCGCAATACCACCATGACACCGCCCAGCCCGATGATCACCGCCATCCAGCGGCGCAGGCGCACGGTCTCGCCCAGCATCGGGATCGCCAGAACGGTGATAAGCAGAGGAGCCGCGAACAGGATCGCATAGGTCTGCGCCAGAGGCAGCACCGAGAAGGCGAAGAAGGCCCCCAGCGCGGTCAGCACGGTGGCGATGGTCCGCAGCGCCATCCACCATGGATGCACGGGCACCAGCGTGCCCGGCGAGGAATCCCGCATCAGCATCAGCGTGGCGAGCGGAAAGCTCAGCAAAACCGAGAAAAAGAGGATCTGAACGGGCGAGTAACTCGTCCCCAGCGTTTTGACGAAGACATCATGGGTGGCGAATATCCCGAAGGCCATCAAGGCGAACAGGGCGCCACGCAGGTTTGCGGACATGGGGCCGATCCTCTGGTTTCAAAGGATGTTAGCACTAACGTCGCGGCACGAAAAAGGGGCGGCCCCGAAGCGCCGCCCCATCGGCCGGCAATCGTCTCAAAGACTGGCGTTCAGTGCCGCGACGACCGCGTCGCCCATCTCGCTGGTCGTGACGGGCTGGACGCCCTCTTCGCCCAGAAGATCAGCGGTGCGCTTGCCCTCGGCCAGCACCTGTTCCACCGCCTTTTCCAGGCGGTCCGCTTCCGTCCCGAGGTCGAAACTGTAGCGCAGGGCCATGGCGAAGCTGAGGAAGCAGGCGATTGGGTTGGCCTTGCCCTGGCCGGCGATGTCGGGGGCCGAGCCATGCACAGGTTCATAAAGCGCCTTGGGCCGGCCATTCGCCATGGGTGCGCCGAGCGAGGCCGACGGCAGCATGCCGAGGCTTCCGGTCAGCATGGCGGCCGCATCCGACAGAAGATCCCCAAACAGGTTGTCGGTGACAATCACATCGAACTGCTTGGGCCAGCGGCAAAGCTGCATCGCGCCAGCGTCTGCATACATGTGCGACAGCGCGACGTCCGGGTAGTCCGCGTCATGGACCCTCTGGACGACCTCGCGCCAGAGGATGCCGGACTCCATCACGTTTGCCTTCTCCATGGAACAGACCGTGTTGCCCCGTTTCCGGGCCAGCTCGAAGGCCGAGCGCGCCACGCGCTCGATCTCGCTTTCGGTGTAGCGCTGGGTGTTGATGCCCACACGTTCATTGCCTTGCTCGAAGATTCCGCGCGGCTCGCCGAAATAGATGCCGCTGGTTAGTTCGCGCACGATCATGATGTCGAGGCCAGCCACCACGTCCTTCTTGAGACTGCTGAAATCGGCCAGCGCGTCAAAGCACTGGGCCGGACGCAGGTTGGCGAAAAGATCCATTTCCTTGCGCAGGCGCAGCAACCCGCGTTCAGGTTTCACGCTGAAATCCAGATCGTCGTACTTAGGGCCGCCCACGGCGCCCAGCAGCACCGCATCGACGTCCTGGGCGCGGGCCATGGTGTCGTCATGCAGGGGTGTGCCATGCGCGTCATAGGCGGCGCCGCCGACAAGATCCTCTTGCACGTCGAAGGCCATGGCGCGCTTGTCGCCATACCAACCGATGATCTTCTTCACCTCGGTCATGACTTCAGGGCCGATGCCGTCACCGGCAAGGATAAGCAGAGAGGGCGTGGTCATCGTGTCTGGTCCTTTGCGCTTTGCGTCCGGCATCGCCTAGCCGAGCCCCCGCAGGGCGTCAAGAAACCGGTGCCGACCGGGGGGCTAAGGTAATGCGACATCCACCCAGACAAGGCGGTGCGGGCCGGCGGCAAATCCGTCGTCGCCCAGAAGCGCCGCGCGCGGCGTGTCCGAGGCGGGCCAGAAAACGCCCGCCCCGGTAACGGTCAGGTCGCGGCTGGGCAGCACGTAGGACACCCGCAGGTTGCCGGGGCCGGCCTCGTCCCAGTCGGCGGTGTCCAGCGCTGGGTCGCCGCTGCGACCGGGGCTGGGGTTGGCCGCGCCGCCGGCGCTCGCCGGTTTCGGGTCCTGCAACAGCGGATGGTCCAGCATCCGGGCCATGGCCGCGCGGAACCCGTCGCCATCGGCCGGGTCCAGGTTGGTGTTGCCCAGCAGCACCAGCGGCGGCTCGGGCACCGGGCCGAGAGCACCCGACAGCAATCGCGCCCAGAGCCTCAGCTCGTCGCGGTTGCGCAGGCCGTTGCGGTCCTCCGGGCCATCGAAGACCGGCGGCGTGGCGGAATAGGCCAACAGGGTCAGGGCGTCACCACCGCCGATGCGCAGCGGCACCACCCAGTGCGAGGTCGAGGACAACCGCCCGGCCGCCTGCGCCCGCGCCGAGGGGAAGGGGCCGGCCTCCGTTTGCGGCAGCACCGCGCCGGGCAGGTCGGGCCAGGCCAGGTCGGAGAAGTCACGCACGTCGTCAACCACAACCGGAAAGCGGGTCAGAAGCGCCAGCCCCCCGTCGCCGCGAAACCGACCATAACCCTGAGCATCGCGCCGCTCACCTCGCCGGCCATTGCCGTCCATGTCCAGCCCCGTGGCCAGCCCGGTGTTGCCCGGCCGCGCGAAGTGATGATCGAAGGGGCGGGCGAGGCCGTCGTTGAAGGCCTCCAGCGCCGCCAGACCCAGGTCATGATCCATGTCGGTCAGCAGCAGCACATCGGGGGAAATCGCATCGACGATCCCTTGCGTGGCGCGTACCTGCGCGTCCGCGCCCGAAAGGATGTCGCGCAGCAACAGGCCCGGCCCGTCACGGCTGAGCGGGGCGGCAAAGGTGGCGATGCGAATGACCTCCTGCGCCGGGGCAGCCAAGGGCAGCAGGCACAGCGCAATCGCGGCAATCAGACGGCCGAGGGCTGCACCGCGTCGATGTCGTCGAGACAGGCGCGGCTCCGCTGCGCCGATATCAGCCGCGCCAGGCGACTGAGGGCTACGCCCCTCATGATAAGGCTTGCGGGCAGAAAGGCCCATGCGGTCATCGTCCAGATCAGCGTATGTGGATTCGCCAGGCTGACGGGGTCGAAAACGCCCGAGGCCAGCTTGACGATCGCGGGGATAAGGAAGGGCACAAGAAAGCCTAAGATCAGGTTAACGTGGCTTTCCCGCTCAAGTCGTTGCACGACGTCCCCGCCCGTCGTGGGGTCGAAGGTGGGCAGGTTGACCCAGACATTGAAGCCCGCGCCGCCCTGGCTGGGCCAGGCCCTCAGACGCAGGACCATGATGAAAGCGATCAGCCCCAGCAGCGAGATCAGGTAGCTCAGCCCAGCGGCGATGCGGACCTCCCGGACAAGAGCGGCCGGCGCGTTGTCATGCAGCATCAGAACCACCAGGCGCACAGGCGAATAGGGAAAGTCCATCATGTCGGCCAGGCGCGCCCCGAGGATCGCGAAGATATCCGTCAGGGTCGTGGGGTCGATCTTGCCCTTGGCGACCATCGCCATGGAAAAGACCATCAGGAAGAGGATGAGAAAGCGCAGCCGGTTGAAAGGCGGGGCACACCGGAACTCGACAATGCTAGGATAGGCGGAATTGTATTCGGCAAGGGTAAAAACCCCGGCGAGCAGCGCCACGAGGGCGACGGTCTGGTTGGTGTGATGCGAGGTATCCGCCACCATGAGCGACGGCAGGACGACCAGTATCACCACCAGGGCAGCGCGGGTCATCGCACCGGCGATCCGGGAAAGCCCTGCCCCGTCACCCTCGATCCGGCCGGTGCTCAGGCGGCGCTGTCCCCGTGCTGCAGGGGCTGCACACTCGCTGTGGTCAGGTTGCCTTTTCCCTGCCATAATGTAGCCCACGTCCCGAAATCCACCAAAAGACGCCATTGTTGGTGAAGCGGAAACAGGGCGGATTTGCGGCGAGACTGCTACGACAATGCAACCATTTCAGAGCGTTGAAGTGCAGCGACCCATATGTAGCGGTTGGTCCACGGCCAGCCACTACGGCCCGGTCGGAACGTGTCAATTGGCGCAGCGCGGCGGGGGCCGGACCAGGGCCCGGCCCCGCCTTGCGGTCCGTCACACCCAGGGGCGTTCAGCACTCATCTTCGCCTCAAAGGCATCGATGGCCGGGGCCTTTTCCAGGGTGAGACCGATGTCGTCGAGCCCGTTGAGCAGGCAATGCTTGCGCCAGGGATCAACCTCGAACGTGATCTCGCCCCCGTCGGGACCGCTGATCGTCTGGCTCTCTAGGTCGACGGTGAGCGTCACATTCGACCCGCGCTCGGCGTCATCCATCAGCTTGTCGACATCTGCCTGCGGCAGAACGATGGGCAGGATGCCGTTCTTGAAGCAGTTGTTGTAAAAGATATCGGCGAAACTGGTGGAGATCACGCAGCGAATGCCGAAGTCCAGCAGCGCCCAGGGCGCATGTTCGCGCGACGAGCCACAACCGAAATTGTCGCCCGCGATGAGGACCTGCGCCTCGCGATAGGCGGGCTTGTTGAGCACGAAATCCGCGATCTCGGCCCCCTGCCGGTCATAGCGCATCTCGTCGAAGAGGTTCACGCCCAGACCGGACCGCTTGATCGTCTTGAGGAACTGCTTGGGGATGATCATGTCGGTGTCGATGTTAACCAACGGCAGCGGCGCGGCGATCCCGGTGAGTTTGTCGAACTTTTCCATTTTACTTGTCCTTGTTTCTGATTAGGCTTTCGCCCTTTGTCTACGCATGAATTCTGCGAATAACGGCACGGTGAATTCCAGACGACCATGCTCGGGACTGTAAATCATGCCCTTGTGGATAATACTGGCACGTGTAGGACCGATAGATTGCGTTTTGCGGTTCATCGCATTGGCTACATCGGATATTTGATAAGGCCCCTCACCCAAATCGGCCATTGCAGAAACAAATTCGGTCTCGGCCCGTGTCAGCCTATCCATGCGCACCTTGAAGAAACCATCATCAAGTGCTTGCACAACGGGCTCACGCGTTGTCTCTACATCCTCGACGCTAATCTCAGGACCAACTGCAATATCCCACGCATGATAGCCCCATTCTTGAATGAAGAATGGATAGCCTTGCGCAGCGTCAAAAATGCGTGCGATAGCATCTTCTGTGATGGATGCGCCCTCTGTAACTATGGGTTTTTTCAAGGCCGAACGTACGGCTTCTGCATTGAGCGGCCCTATAGTGGGGTATTTAAACAGCCTCTCAGCATAGGACTTGGCGTCGCCCGCTAGTCGCGCGACTTGTGGAAGACCGGCACCGGAAAAAACTATTGGCAACGAAGACTGGGAAACACGGTGCAGTGAAACAATTAGGGCCGAAAGGTCTACCTCGTTCAAGTATTGCACTTCGTCGATCAGCAAAAGCCAAGGTTTGTTCGCTGCAGACGCCGCGTTTCCAAGGTTCTCGAATAATTCAGGTAAGTCGAAAAGAATATCGCCGCTATCAGCCAAACCCGGCTCCGGATCGGACGCACCTTCGATCCCAACTCCGATACCGGCAGCATTGATCTTGAAAACCGATGCAAAGTTCTGCAGTCCGCGAACAGCGTGATGTCTGCCGGCTTCAGTAGCTGATAATGATCGCATCACCCTGCGCATTTCAGGAACGATCAGTCGTGCAAGGCTCGCTTCTTCTGGTGCTTCAATGCGAGAAACGAGGAGACCTTCGGCTTCCGCGATTCGCTTGAATTCGTTAAGTAGAACGGTCTTTCCAGTACCGCGCAGCCCCAGCATCATCAATGGTCGCGCGTGTTTCCCACGCAAAGCGCGTTGGCAGGCAATCTTGGCAGTATCCAGAATTTCGGCGCGCCCAGCAAGTTCAGGCGGGCGTGTTCCCGCACTGGGCGCAAAGGGGTTTTGTACAGGGTCCAACGTGACCTCCCGGCTAATTTAGCTAAATGTAGCAATGTATATGGAAATTCGCTATACATTACTACATATCGCTATCACATCATCTCCCGAATGTCTGTCAGCCTGCCGGTCACTGCCGCGGCGGCGGCCATGGCGGGCGAGGCGAGGTGGGTGCGGCCCTTGTAGCCCTGGCGCCCCTCGAAGTTGCGGTTGGAGGTCGAGACGCAGCGTTCGCCCTCGGCCAGCTGGTCGGGGTTCATGGCCAGGCACATGGAACAGCCCGCCATGCGCCACTCGAAACCGGCTTCCTTGAAGACATCCGCCAGGCCCTCTTCCTCGGCCTGGGCCCGCACAAGACCCGAGCCGGGCACGACCATGGCCCGCATCCCGTCCTTGACCTTCTTGCCGCGCAGGATCTCGGCGGCGGCGCGCAGGTCCTCGATCCGGCCATTGGTGCAGGAGCCGATGAAGACCGTGTCGATCTCGATGTCCGACAGTTTCTGGCCGGGGGTCAGCCCCATGTAGTCCAGCGCGCGCTGGGCCGCGCCGACCTTGCCGCCCTCGAAGCTGTCAGGCGACGGCACGACCCCGTCGATCGGCAGCACGTCCTCGGGCGAGGTGCCCCAGGTAACGACCGGCGCGATGTCCTCGCCGCGCAGGGTGACGACCTTGTCCCAATGCGCGTCCTCGTCCGAGTGCAGGGTCTGCCACCAGGCCATGGCGGCCTCCCACTGGGCGCCCTTGGGGGCGTGGGGACGGCCCTTGATGTAATCAAAAGTCTTTTCATCCGGCGCGATCAGACCGGCGCGGGCGCCGCCCTCGATCGCCATGTTGCAGATCGTCATGCGGCCTTCGATCGAAAGCTCGCGAATGGCCTCGCCGCAGTATTCGATCACATAGCCAGTGCCCCCCGCGGTGCCTGTGGCCCCGATCACCGATAGGGTGATATCCTTGGCCGTGACGCCCGGCAGCAGCTTGCCGGTGATCTCGACCTTCATGTTCTTCGACTTCTTCTGGATCAGCGTCTGCGTGGCCAAAACGTGCTCGACCTCCGAGGTGCCGATGCCATGGGCCAGCGCGCCGAAGGCGCCGTGGGTCGCCGTGTGGCTGTCACCGCAGACGATGGTCATCCCCGGCAGGGTCCAGCCCTGTTCCGGCCCGATGATGTGCACGATCCCCTGGCGCACATCGCTGACCGGGTAATAGTGGATGCCGAATTCCTTGGCGTTGGTGTCCAGCGCGGCCACCTGGATGCGGCTATCCTCGGGCATCTGGTCGGGATTCTCGCGGCCCTGCGTGGTGGGCACGTTGTGATCAGGCACGGCAATGGTCTTGTCGGGCGCGCGGACGGTGCGGCCCGCCATGCGCAACCCTTCGAAGGCCTGCGGGCTGGTGACCTCGTGCACGAGGTGGCGGTCGATATAGAGAAGGCTGGTGCCGTCCTCGGCCTCATGGGCCAGGTGGGCGTCCCAGATCTTGTCATAGAGTGTCTTGCCGGACATGGGTGTCCTCATTGGCTGAATGGAAATGGGGGAGACGTGTCAGGGCCGCGCGCCGCGGGGGCACGCGCTGGCCCTCATGGACGGGCGAGAATGGTCAGCCGGGCGCCGAAGAACCGCCAGGGCAGGCGCGCGCGATCATCCATGTCGAAAACACGGGTCATGCAGGGGATGTATACCCAAGGGGTGGGTCTCGCAAGTGGGGCGTCGTGCGCAGGGGATTCATTGAAATGTCGCCGGTGGCTTGCTAGCTTCAGGGTATGCCCAGCGCTGGGGCTTTGGCGGCGCACCTACAGGAGGACGATGTTCTGTCTCTTACATCATTCGCGGCAGAGGCCGCAGATGACGGGGTTTCCATGATGGATGCCCCAGCACGGGCCACCGCAGCCGGCACCCTGGCTGCCGTGTTAGGCTCTCTCTCAGATGACAAGGCCAAGGACATCGCGCAGGTCGACCTGCGCGGCAAGTCCGAGATGGGCGACTACATGGTCATCGCCACGGGCCGGTCCAGCCGACAGGTGGCCGCCATGTCGGAGAAGCTGACCGACCGTCTCAAGCACGAGTTCGGCATCCTGTCGAAGGTCGAAGGCAAGGAGAGCGGCGACTGGGTGCTGATCGACACCGGCGACGTGATCGTCCATATCTTCCGCCCCGAAGTGCGCGACTTCTACCAACTCGAGAAGATGTGGCTCGCCCCCGGTGAGGATGGCGCCGTCCAGTCCCGCTGATGCGGGTGACCCTCTGCGCCGTGGGCCGGCTTCGCAAGGGGCCGGAAAAGGCATTGATCGACGACTACCTGGCGCGTTTCGACAAGACCGGCCGGGGCCTTGGCCTCGGCCCGGCGACGCTGCGTGAAGTCGAGGATCGCAAGGGCGGCGGCATGGCGGGTGAGGCCACGCTGCTGGACAAGGCGATCCCCTCGGGCGCGGTGATCTGCTGTCTGGACGAACGCGGCAGGATGATGACATCGCCCGATTTCGCGGGCCAGCTTGGCAAATGGCGTGACCAGGGCCGCAGCGATCTGGCCGTCGTGATCGGCGGGGCGGACGGCATCGACCCGGCCCTCCGGGCCCGGGCCGACCTTGCGCTGTCCTTCGGTCAGATGGTCTGGCCACACATGCTGGCACGGGTGATGCTGGCCGAACAGCTCTACCGAGCGGCGGCGATCATGGCAGGCACACCCTATCACAGGGTCTGATGACACGGGCCAGAGAGGGGCATGGCAGGTTTTTCGGCCCAGGCCACACGCGGGCGGTTTTCCTGCCCCTGAGCCTGCGATAGAAGCAGTCAAGCGACATGAGGAGAGCGCCATGACCGCCCCGACCCCCGTTGTTCTTTGCATTCTCGATGGCTGGGGAGACCGTGCCGAGACGCAGGCCAATGCGCCCGCCCTGGCCGAGACACCCAATTTCGACCGGATCGCACGGGATTGCCCCACGGGACAGCTTGTCACCCATGGCAAGGACGTGGGCCTGCCCACCGGCCAGATGGGCAATTCCGAGGTCGGCCACACGAACATCGGCGCCGGCCGGATCGTCGCCATGGACCTGGGCCAGATCGACCTTGCGATCGAAGACGGGCGGTTTGCCGAGAACGACGCGCTGATGTCCTTCATCGAGGAGCTCAAGGTCACCCATGGCACCGCACACCTGATGGGCGTCGTCTCGGACGGGGGCGTGCACGGGCATATCGACCATACCCTCGCGGCGGTGGATGCGATCACCGGCATGGGCGTTCCGGTCGTTTTGCATGCCATCACCGATGGCCGCGATGTGGCGCCGAAATCCGGGGCCGGCTTCCTGAAACGGCTGGAATCCGAGCTGCCCGAGACCGCCCGCATCGGCACGGTCATCGGGCGCTACTACGCCATGGACCGCGACACCCGCTGGGATCGGGTCGAATCCGCCTATCGTGCCATGATCGAGGGCAGGGGCGCGCAGGTTGGCGACCTGTCGCCCTCCAGGATCGTCGAAGGCTACTACGACCAGGACCTGACCGACGAATTCCTGCCCGCCACGGTGGTGGGCGATTATGCCGGGGTGCAGGATGGCGATGGCGTCTTCTGCCTGAACTTCCGCGCCGACCGCGCGCGCGAGATCCTGCGCGCCATCGGCGACCCGGATTTCGCCGAATTCGACATCTCGGGCCGCCCCGAGCTGGCGGGGCTGCTGGGGATGGTCGACTATTCCACCGACCACACTGCCTTCATGACCACCTGCTTTCCCAAGCAGGAGATCGTGAACACCCTTGGTGCATGGGCCGCGGCCAAGGGGTTGCGGCAGTTCCGTGTGTCCGAAACGGAAAAATACCCCCATGTCACCTTTTTCCTGAACGGCGGCAAGGAAGTGCCCGAGGACGGCGAAGATCGCTACATGGCGCCCTCGCCCCGGGTCGCGACCTATGACCTGCACCCCGAGATGTCGGCGGACGAGGTCACCGATGCCTTCGTCGGCGCCATCGAGAAGGGGTATGATCTGATCGTGTGCAACTACGCCAACCCCGACATGGTGGGCCATACCGGCGACCTCGAGGCCGCCAAGGCCGCCTGCGAAGCGGTGGATGCCGGTCTGGGCCGGGTCCTGGCGGCGCTGGAAAAGGCGGGGGGCGCCATGGTTGTCACCGCCGATCATGGCAACTGCGAAACGATGGTCGACCCCCAGACCGGCGGGCCGCACACGGCCCACACGACGAACCCGGTGCCGGTGATCCTCGTGGGCGGGCCAGCCGGTTCGACGATCCGCGACGGACGGCTCGCCGACCTGGCGCCGACGCTTCTGGACCTGCTGCAGATCGACACGCCCTCGGAAATGACCGGGGAAAGCCTGATCTCGCGATGATCCGGACGCTGGCGCTTGTCCTGAGCCTCTGGGCGGGCGGGGCCGCGGCCCAGGGCGCGGCCGAGGCCGCAGAGCAGGCCGCCCGGCAACTGGAGGCGGCATCGATCGCCCTCAACGAGGCCCGATCGTCCGAGGACCGCATCGCCGCCCTGACCGAGACATTGCAGGCCTACGAGGAGGGGATGACCGCGCTGCGCGACGGCCTGCGCCGCGCCGCGATCCGTGAACGCACCCTGACCCGCGATCTTGACGCACGTTCGGACGAGGTGGCCCGGCTGCTGGGCGTGCTGCAACGCATGGGCCGGGCACCGACGCCGCTTTTGATGTTGCACCCGGCGGGGCCGACGGGGACGGCGCGCTCGGGGATGATACTGGCCGATGTCACACCCGGCTTGCAGGACAAAGTCGCACAGCTGCGCGCCCAGCTCGAGGAGGTCGAGACCCTGCGGACCCTGCGCGCCGATGCGCTGGAGACCCTGCAACAGGGCATGACCGCCGCACAGGAGGCCCGCGCCGCGCTGTCCGAGGCTGTCTCAGACCGCACCGAGCTGCCGCGCCGGTTTTCCGAGGACCCCGTCCAGACCGCGCTATTGCTGTCCAATACCGAGACGCTGGCCGCCTTTGCCAGCAGCCTGTCCGAGACCGAGGCCACGGCCGACGCGCCGCCCGCGCCCGATGCCACCGCACTCAAGGGACAATTGGCCCTGCCGGTGGACGGCCAGGTCCTGCGCCATTCCGGAGAAGACGACGCGGCGGGGATCAAGCGGCCCGGCATCCTGATCGCCACGCGCCCGCGCGCCCTTGTCAGCGCCCCCGTTGCGGCCACCGTGCGCTATGCCGGCCCGCTGCTGGACTACGGCAATGTGATCATCCTGGAACCGGCTCAGGATGTGCTCTGGGTCTTCGCGGGGCTGGACCGCGTCTTTGGCAAGATCGGCCAGGTCCTGCCGGAAGGCGCGCCCGTGGGCCTGATGGGAGGTGACACCGGCGACGCTCAAGCTATTTTGACCAAAACGCGGCAGGGGGCGGCCTCGAACAGGCCCGAGACCCTTTATCTCGAGGTGCGGGACGGGCAAGGTGCGACCGATCCCGCCGCATGGTTCGCCTACGACTGAGACGGGCCCGAAAGGACAAGAGGAACATGATGAAGAAATTCGCAATGGCCGCGTCGGGCGGTATCCTGCTAGGCGCGATCGCGACCACGCAGATCGCCGGCCCCCTGATCGCCCAGGAAGCGCAAAACAACGGCAGCGTCTACGAACAGCTGGACCTGTTCGGCGATGTCTTCGAACGCATCCGGTCCGAATATGTCGAGGACGCCGATGAGTCGGAACTGATAGAGGCGGCAATCGACGGGATGCTGTCCTCGTTGGACCCGCACTCCAGCTATCTCTCGCCCGAGGACGCCGAGGAGATGCGCACCCAGACGCGCGGCGAATTCGGCGGCCTTGGGATCGAGGTCACCCAGGAGGAAGGCTTCGTCAAGGTCGTCTCGCCCATGGACGGCACGCCCGCCGATGCGGCCGGGCTCGAGGCGGGCGACTTCATCACCGGCGTCGATGGCGAGAACCTCATGGGCCTGACGCTTGACGAGGCCGTCGACATGATGCGCGGGCCGGTGGGATCGGAAATCACGATCACCGTGGTCCGCGAGGGGGTGGAGCAGCCCTTCGAGGTATCCATCGTGCGCGACACCATTACCTTGACGGCGGTGCGCAGCCAGATCGAGGGCGAAACGGTGGTCTTGCGCCTTGTCACCTTCTCGGACCAGACCTATCCCAACCTCGAGGAGCAACTGGCTGAAAAGGTGGAGGAAGCCGGCGGCATGGACAACGTCAACGGTTTCGTCATCGACCTGCGCAACAACCCCGGCGGGCTTCTCAACCAGGCCATCTCGGTTTCGGACGCCTTTCTCGACGCGGGCGAGATCGTCTCGACCCGCGGCCGCGAGCCCGAGGACGGCCAGCGGTGGAACGCCGAGGAGGGCGACCTGACTGAAGGCAAGCCCATTGTGGTGCTAATCAACGGTGGCTCGGCCTCGGCCTCGGAAATCGTGGCCGGGGCGCTTCAGGATCATCGCAGGGCCATCGTCGTGGGCACCAAGTCCTTCGGCAAGGGCTCGGTACAGACGGTGATGCCGCTGCGCGGCGACAGCGCGATGCGCCTGACCACCCAACTCTATTACACGCCATCCGGTCGCTCGATCCAGTCCCTGGGTATCTCGCCCGACATTATCGTCGAGCAGCCCCGGCAAAACCCCGACAACGAGGCCACCGAGGACGAGGAAACACCCGCCTTGCGGTCGGAATCGGACCTGCGCGGCGCGCTGAACAACGACAGCCTGTCCGAGGACGAGGTCCGCCAGATGGAGGAAGACCGTGAGCGCGCCGAAACGGCCGCCCAGCTGCGCGAACAGGACTACCAACTGGCCTATGCGATCGACATCCTCAAGGGGCTGTCGGCGCTCGGACCGGACGCGGAGTAGTCCGTGACGCCCGAGCAGATCGCCGCTCTGCCCTATCGGCCCTGCGTCGGCGTCGTGCTGGCCAATGCCGAGGGCGGCATCTTCGTCGGTCAGCGCATCGACTGGCCCGAACCGGCCTGGCAGATGCCTCAGGGCGGCGTGGACCCGGGCGAGGACCCGCGCGCCGCCGCCCTGCGCGAACTGGAAGAGGAAACCGGCGTAACCCCCGACCTGGTGCGCCTCGAGGCCGAGACGGCGAGGTGGATTCCCTATGATCTTCCGCCCGAGATCGTGCCGAAACGCTGGGGCGGGCGCTATCGCGGGCAGGAACAGAAATGGTTCCTGATGCGCTTCCTCGGCACCGACGACCAGGTGCAGATCGAGACCGAGCACCCGGAGTTTTCCCGGTGGAAATGGTCCGACCCGGAAGATCTTCTCGCCAATATCGTGGCCTTCAAACGCGAGGTCTACGCCCGCGTCTTGGAGGAATTGGGCGACCGGATATGAGGCCGCTGCTGTCCGCGGCACTTCTGGCCGTCGTGGCCGGCAGCCCGGTGCTGGCGCTCACCTGCATGCCAGCCGATCCGGCCCACACCTTCCTGCGCGCCGACGCGGATGCGGCGCGCTATTCGGCCCTGCTGGGCACCCTCGATTTCGCGCCACTCGACCGGCCCCGGGCTGCCGTTGCCCCGAATGCACAAGAGGTGACGCGCAGCGCCCGTTTCTCCGGCCAAGCACTGGGGGCGGACGGTTTTGCACCAACACCCGATCACACGGTGCACCTGGACTTTTCCTGCGCTGGCGATTGGTGCGGCACCATCGATCCCGGCACCCGCCTCCTGGCCTTTGCCCGGCATGGAGCCTAAGGCCTCGAGATCACCATCGGCCCTTGCGACAGCTGGATTTTCGAGGACCCGGACAGGGCCGTGATCAAGACACTCGAAACCTGCATGGCCGGCGGCCCCTGCGCACCGGACTAACCGCGCGCCTGCCGGGTGCGCTTGACCTTGCGCGGGGTCGTGTCGGCCTTGCGGCGCGCCTGCGTGGTCGAGACCGACAGCGACCGCGTCACCCTGCGCTATTTCGATTCGATCGTCGAGGTGAGCCGCACCGAAGAGAGCTTCGGCACACCCGCGCCACCGGCGCAGGAAACCGCCGGCCAGACTGCTCCTGGGCTGCGCCACTATGGTGGATTTTCGTTGCCATCTGACGTGTTTGCACACAGTCTCGCAGCAATACCGCGCGCAACCGCGCTGCATCCGAAAGGCCGCGAAAATGTCCCAGACTCTCCGCCACCCCGAGATCCTCGAAATGGTCCGCCGCGACGGCAAGGTCACGGTCGAGGGACTGGCCGCGCATTTCGGCGTCACCCTGCAGACGATCCGCCGCGACCTGACCGACCTGTCCGAGGCCGGACGGCTCGACCGCGTGCATGGCGGCGCGGTACTGCCCTCGGGGACCAGCAACATCGGCTACGAGGAACGCCGCGCCCTCAACGCCGAAACCAAGCATGCCATCGCGCGGGCCTGCGCCGCCGATATCCCCGACGGGATTTCGCTGTTTCTCAACATCGGCACCACGACCGAGGCCGTCGCGCAGGAGCTTCTGCACCACCGCGACCTGCTGGTTGTCACCAACAACATGAACGTCGCCAACATCTTGGCCGCCAACACCGACTGCGAGATCGTGGTCACGGGCGGCCAGTTGCGCCGGTCCGACGGGGGGCTGGTGGGCACGCTGGCCACCGAGACGATCCGACAGTTCAAGTTCGACTGCGCCGTGATTGGCTGTTCGGCGCTCGATGCCGAGGGCGACCTGCTCGATTTCGACATCCAGGAGGTCAGCGTCAGCCAGGCGATCCTGCGCCAGTCGCGCCGCACGGTCCTGGTCGCAGACCACACCAAGCTGGCCCGGACCGCCCCGGTGCGCATTGCCTCGCTTGCCGATCTGGACGCGATCTACACCGACGCCGCACTGCCCTTGGCCCTTGGCACTGACTGCGCAGGCTGGGAAACGGCAGTGATCGAGTCTGATCAGCAGGCCAGGACCGGGGTATCGGACCGGGGTATCGACTGATCTGTCGCCATTTTGCGCGTCATGGCCGGACCGGCCCCTGACACATTGGGATGATACGACGCAACGCACGGTGCGTTCAGGCACTGGCAGGGAGTCCGGGGCAGGCTCTCGCATCGACGCAGCCCCTATCGAACAGGTTCCCGATGACAGACACCACGCCCTCGCTCGGCCTGCCGCTGATCCAGCCTGCCCAGGCCCAGAAACATGTCACCCACAACGAGGCGCTGGCCCGGCTCGACACCCTGACCCAGCCCGTGGCGCAGTCGCGCACCCTGACGGCGCCGCCGACCGACGCGCAAGACGGCGACACCCGGATCGTGGCCACCGGCGCCACCGGCGACTGGGCCGGGCAGGACGGCGCCATCGCGGTCATGCAGGGCGGCGCCTGGCAGTTCCTCGCCCCGGCCGAGGGCTGGTTGTGCTGGATCGCCGACGAGGCCGCGCAGGCCGTCTTCGATGGTAGCACCTGGTCCGCGGTGCAGATGCCCGCCCCCGAAAACCTGCCACGGCTGGGAATCGCAACCGGGGCCGACCTGCAGAACCCGCTTTCGGTGGCCGGGCCGGGCACACTGCTGACCCATGCGGGCGACGATCACCGCCTCACGCTCAACAAGGCCGCGCCCCATTATACCGCCAGCCTGGTGTTGCAGACCGGATTTTCCGGCCGGGCCGAGATCGGGCTGACGGGCGACGACGACCTGCATCTGCGCGTCTCGCCGGACGGGACGGCGTTCCAGACGGGCATTGTCATCGAAAAGGACAGCGGGCGGGTCAGTTTTCCCGCCGGGGGCGGTGCGCCCCGGGTGGCACAGCTGCGCAATTCAGATACCGCGACGGACCTCAATACCGCAATACTGACGGATATCCCCGTCGCGGGCGTGGCGGACATCCTCGACAGCGACCGCTTCGCCGTCTCGGGCGACGGCATCGCGTGCCTTGTCGCCGGGCGGGTCCGGGTCACGGGGAGCCTGCATGTCACAGCTGCGGCGCCGGATGCGAATCTGAACCTGCGGATCGCGGTCAACGGCACCGCACTGCCCGGCGGCGTGGCCTCGGGGCACATCAGCGGCCAGAACGGCCATGGCGAGGCCTCGCTGCACCTCTCGCGTCTCGTCGAGGTTGCAGCAGGCGACGTCGTGACGCTCCAGACCCTGCGCGAGGCCGCGACAGGGCCGATCACCATGACCGACGGCAACAGCCTGTTGCTGCTGGAACAATGGTGACACCACAACCTGCCCGTTGATACCGCAACCACGTTGACAGAACCGGGCCCGTGGCCGAAGACCGCCGTGTCAAGGATTTGGAGCAGCGTTATGAAAATTGCGGTTGTCGGCACGGGCTACGTCGGCCTGGTGTCGGGGGTGTGTTTCTCGGATTTCGGCCACGAGGTCGTCTGCGTGGACAGGGACGCGGAGAAGGTCGCGCGGCTCACGGCCGGCGAGGTTCCGATCTACGAGCCCGGCCTTGACGAGTTGATCGCCAAGAACGCGCAGGCCGGGCGGCTGTCCTTCACCACAGACCTGTCCGAGGCGCTGGACGGGGCCGACGCGGCCTTCATCGCCGTAGGCACGCCCACCCGGCGCGGCGACGGCCACGCCGATCTGTCCTATGTCATGGCCGTGGCCGAGCAGATCGCCTGCACGGCCACGGGCTATCTGGTCATCGTCACCAAGTCGACGGTGCCCGTGGGCACGAACCGCAAGGTCAAGCAGGTGGTCGCAAAGGCCAACCCCGCGTTGGACTTCGACGTGGCCTCGAACCCCGAGTTCCTGCGCGAAGGGGCGGCCATCGACGATTTCATGCGCCCCGATCGCGTCATCGTCGGCGTCCAGACAAACCGCGCCGCCGATGTCATGGGCGAAATCTATCGCCCGCTCTTCCTGCGCGATTTCCCGATCGTCACCACCGATCTGGAAAGCGCCGAGATGATCAAATACGCCGCCAACGCCTTTCTGGCGACGAAGATCACCTTCATCAACGAGATGGCGGCGCTGTGCGAAAAGGTCGGTGCGGACATCAAGCAGGTTAGCAAGGGCATGGGCCTGGACGGGCGGATCGGCAACAAGTTCCTGCACGCGGGCCCCGGCTTTGGCGGGTCGTGCTTTCCCAAAGACACGCGCGCGCTGGCCCGGATCGGCCAGGACCACGCGGTGCCCATGCAGATCACCGAGACCGTCATAAAGGTGAACGAGGAAACCAAGCGCCGCATGACCGACAAGCTGCTGGACATGTGCGACGGCAGTTTCAACGGCAAGCTGATCGCCGTGCTGGGCGTGACCTTCAAGCCCAACACCGACGACATGCGCGATGCCCCCAGCCTGTCGATCGTGCCCGCACTGGTGGGCGGCGGGGCCAAGGTGCGTGTCACCGACCCCCAGGGCCGCCACGAGGGCGAGGCGCTGCTGCCCGGCGTGAACTGGGTCGAAGATGCCTACAAGGCCGCGCGCAATGCCGACCTGGTCGTGATCCTGACCGAATGGAACGAGTTCCGCGGGCTCGACCTCAAGAAAATCGCGCGGCACATGAACACGCCCCGCATGGCGGACCTGCGCAACATCTATTCCGTAAAGGACGCCAAGCGCGCGGGCTTCGAGCGATACGACTCGATCGGGCGTGCCACGCTTGAGACAAATTAGAAAGATCCGCGCCGAGGCCGACACAATCGCGGCGACTCCAGTCCGATAGTTTCCGCCACCCCTGATCCGGGTTCATTCGGTGAGGGGGGTCGGCTTGGCCGGTCTGGTGCACGTGACGACGATTGCGGCAGGGCCGCACACGGTGGGGATCACCGCGCTCGAGGTCGCCTGGATCTCCGGCACGCCCCACCTGCTGAGCGGCTCGGGCGCCGATGGCGGGCTGGTCTCCTATGTCATCGGCCCCGCCGGCCTCACATACGTCGACCATGACAGCGCCGGGCCCAACAGCGGCACCGAGGGGCTCAGCGATCTGGACGTGATGGATGTCGGCGGCCAGCCCTTCCTCGTGCCCTCGGGGCGGTCCGACGACGACACCGCCCTGCACGCGCTGGACGACAGCGGGCGATTCGACGGCTTTTTCACCCCCGACGACCACACCGTGTTGCTGTCCAACGTGCAGGTCTCGACCACGGTCACGATCCTGGACACCGCCTTCGTGATCAACAGCCAGTGGGGCCAGCCGGGGTTCAACGTCTTCGCCCAGGGCGATCATATGGCCCTGAACCTTGCGACCACGGTGGCCGACACCGCCGAGAGCCACACCGGCGATATCACCGATATGGAAACCCTGAGCATCGACGACCGGGTCTTCGTCTTCTCGGTCTCTGGTGCGGACGCCGGGATCACCAGCCACTGGATCGGCCACACAGGCGCGATGCGCCCGATGGGCGCGCTGGGTCCGGACAATGGGCTATGGGTCTCGGCCCCCACGGCGCTGGCCACGGCCGAGCCCGGGGGCCAGCCTCTTGTGGTCGTCGCCGCGGCGGGGTCGCACAGCCTCAGCGTGCTGGACGTGGGACCGTTCGGCAACCTGGAGATCCTGCACCACTACACCGACACCCGGGACACCCGGTTCGGGGACGTGCAGGCGGTCGAGACCGTCGAGATCGGCAACCGGGCCTTCGTCGTCGCGGGCGGGGGCGACGATGGCATCTCGGTCTTCGAGCTTGCCCCGGACGGGCGATTGTTTCACCTCGACACCGTCGCGGACCAACTCGACACGACCCTGATGAACGTCTCGGACATCGCGGCAACCGTTCTGGACGGGACGGTGCATATCCTCGTCAGCGGCAGTGACACCGGGGTGCCCCAATTCACCCTCGACCTGGGCGACCTTCCCGACAGCCTGAGCGGCAGCGCCGCGGGCGAAAGCCTGTCGGGCACGGCCGGGGACGACCTGATCGCAGGACGGGGCGGCGACGACAGGCTTTCGGGCGGCGGCGGGAATGACCGGCTGATCGACGGGACCGGAAAGGACACGCTGACCGGCGGCGCGGGGGCCGATGTCTTCGTCTTCGTGGCGGACGGTCAGACCGACCGGATCACCGATTTCGAGGACGGGCTGGACCTGATCGACCTCGGCGATCTGCCCATGCTCTACGATTTCGACCAGTTGCCCCTGACCCAGCAGGGTGACGCGGTGCGAGTGACCTTCGGCGACGAGGTGCTGATGATCGGCTCCGCGGGAGACCTGCAGGTCTCCGACATGACGGCGGCGGATTTCGTCTTCGGCTTCTGACCTGTGCCGGTTGGCTCAGAGCCCGGGCGCATTGTCCGCAAGATGGCGCGCCGCGGCCCGCCCAGCCCAGCGTCCGGTGGCCATGCATCCGGTCAGCAGGTAGCCGCCCGTCGGCGCCTCCCAATCCAGCATTTCCCCGCAGGCGAAGACCCCCGGCCGGTCACGCAACATCAGATCGGGCGTCAGCGCCTCGAAGCGCAGCCCCCCGGCCGTGGAGATCGCCTCATCCATCGGCCGCAGCCCCGCGTGGCCTATGGGCAGGGCCTTGACCCGGGCCACCCAATCCGACCGGGGCAGGCCGGCACCGCCGGTCATCTCGAAGAAAAGTGCCACCTTGGCGGGCGGCAGGCGCAGGCTGTTCCGGAGCCAATGCGCCAGCCGCGCCTTGGCAGGAAGGCGCGCGGCGAGCGCCTTGGGCGATAGGTCCGGCACCAGGTCCAGTGTCAGCGCCGCCCCGGTGCGCAGGGCCGGGGTCAGGCTGTAGAGGCCGCCACCTTCCAACCCACGGGCACTGATCGTCGCCTCGCCGCGCGATGTCAGTTCGCCCGCTCGCCATTCCACCGCCTTGAGCGGCGCGCCCATGTGGGGGGCCATGTGATCTGTCCAGCGCATGGCCAACGCCGCGTTCGCGGGCTGGAAGGGCGCCACATCGCGCAGCCGCTCCACCCATGCCCCGTCCGATCCCAGCCGCGCCCAGGACGCCCCGCCACAGGCGAGGACCACCGCGCGGGGGTGCATTTCTGCCGGCCCCTCGGGGGTCTCGACGCGCAGCGCCCCGCCCTCGTCCCAGCCGGTCCAGCGCCAGCGGCGGCACAGGGTGACGCCCTGCGCGTCCAACCGCCGCAGCCAGGCCCGCAGCAGGGGCGAGGCCTTCATGGCCTGTGGAAAGACCCGGCCGGTCGTCCCGGTGAACACGGGCTGGCCCAGCGCCTCGGCCCAGTGCATGATCTGCGCCGGACCGAAGTCCGACAACATCGGGCGCAGCACCTCGGCCCGGTCGCCATAAGCGGCGAGGACATCCTCGAAGGGGGCGTCCTTGGTCAGGTTCAGCCCCGATTTGCCCGCCATCAGGAACTTGCGCGCGGGCGAGGGCATGGCCTCGGCCAGGGTCACCGAATGCCCCGCTGCAGCCAATTCGCCCGCTGCCATAAGCCCCGCGGGCCCGGCCCCGACGATCAGCGCATCTGTAGCGTCTGACAAAACCATGCCGTCCCCCTTGGCCTGCGCCGCCCCGCCATTACACTCGCAGCATGGATGAGGAAACGCCCATCTGCGCGCTTTGTCGCCGGCCCATCCCGCGGGACGCGCCGCAAAGCCTGCATCACCTCGTGCCCCGGCTGAAGGGCGGCAAGGGCGGCCCGACCGTTCTGCTGCATCACATCTGTCACAAGGAAATCCACGCCACCCTGTCCGAGGCCGAGCTGGCGCGCAGCTACAACTCCCCCGCGGCCCTGCGCGCCCACCCCCGGCTGGCCAAATTCATCGACTGGGTGCGCAAGCGCCCGCCGGGCTTCAATGGCCACAGCACGGATGGACGACGCAAGCGGTAGTGTCGCAAGCCTCTCAAGGCTACCTCAGGCATTTCTTGAAAGCCGCGATAATTGCCCCGGCAAGCGGCTCCGCCGTCAGGCCCCGACCCTCAAATCATCCCTTTGATCGCGATGACGTGCTCCGCCCCGGCGGACAGGACGTCCGAGGCAATGTCGCGGGCGTCGTCCACCGGCGCGTCGCAGATTCGATCGGTCAGGCCGAACGCGAGCGCCTCTTCGGCGGTGATCTTCTGCCCGCCCATCAGGATCAGCTTGGCCCGCGCCGGGCCGACAAGCGCCGACAGGCGGCGCGGGTCGGTGGGCTGCGGCAGGTGGCCCAGTTTCATCACCGGGTAGAAGAACTTCGCCCCCGGCACGCAGAGGCGCAGGTCGCAGGCCAGGACCATGCCCATGGCGCCCCCGGCCACCGTGCCGTTGAGCGCGGCGATGGACAGCCCGCGAAACTCGGCCACCGCCCAGGACAGCCGCTCCCACTGGGGCGAGCGTGCAAGCGTGCCGTCCTGCACCTCATCCAGGTCGGCCCCGGCGCTGAAGACCTTGCCCGCCCCGGTCAGGATCAGCACCCGTTCGCGGGCGTCGTCCACCGCATCGGCCAGGTCCGCCAGCATCGCCTCGGTCAGCGCGTTGGCCTTGTCGGGGCGTTTCAGGGTCAGGGTCAGCACATCGCCCGCACGGTCGATCCCGATCATGACAGGCCCACCTTCTCGCGCACCTTTGCATCGCGCAGGGACACGTCCTGGCCCAGATAATCGTCGGCCGCGGCCCCGCACATCCAGACCAGCGCCCGCGCCGGCCACTCGGGCGGGATATGGTCGGACCAGTCCAGCTGGCTGATCGGGTTGATGCCCGAGGCCTTGATCTCTTTCTGCATCTGCGTGGCCACGGTGCCCGGCGACAGGCCCAGCACGCGGATGCCCCGGTCACGGTATTCCTGGTCCGCCGACCGCGTCAGCATGTAGGCCCCGGCCTTGGAGGCGCAGTAATGCGACCAGCCCTCGACCGGACCATGCGCCGCGCCGGAGGAAATCGTCACGATGGTGCCGCCGCCCTGTTCCAGCATCCCCGGCAGGACCGCGCGCATCCCGTTGAAGACCCCCTTGAGGTTGATGTCGATGGCCTTGCCCCAGTCCTCGGGGTCGGCCTCGGCCAGGTGCGAAATCGGTTCGATCACCCCGGCATTGCCGACCAGCACGTCGATCCGGCCGAAGGCGGCAATGGTCGCGTCCACCGCCGCCTGCATCTCCCAGTAGCGGCTGACATCGCAGGGGATGGCGATGGCCGCCGTGCCGATCTCTCCGGCCAGCTCGGCGATCCGGTCCTCGGTCCGGGCCAGAAGTGCCACCCGCGCCCCGGCCGCTGCAAAGGCGCGCGCCGCCTCGGCCCCGATCCCGCGACTGGCCCCGGTGATCAGCACCACCTTGTCCTTCATCGTAGTGTCACCTGCCTGCGCCATTGATTCCCCATCTGTTCACTGCCCTATGGGATGAAATGATATCCCCACCTTGACCCCAGCGACAGGGCTTGGAAAGCTTGGGGCGAGATTTTTGAGAGGAGCACCCGCGAAATGACGAAATCGTTTGCCCTGCGCATGGCCAGTCTCGGGGCCGCCCTGCTGTGCGGCTCTGCCGCCAACGCCGATGTCACGGCCCAGCAAGTCTGGGACAACTGGAAGACCCAGATCGACGCCTATGGTGAAGGCGTGAGCGTCGGTGCCGAGACCATGTCCGGCGACACCCTGACCATCGAGTCCCTGACACTGGACATCTCCGAAGACGACATGAACGTCGAGGCCGCGATGGGTCCGCTGACCTTCACCGAACTGGGGGATGGCACTGTCAGCGTCGGCATGCCCGAAAGTTATCCCTTGACCCTTGAGCTCGAGGGCAACCCCGTCCAGCTCACCATCAGCAACGCGGGCCTGGACATCATCGCCTCGGGCACGCCCGAGGCCCTGGCCTATGACCTTGGCGCCGAGCGCTATGCCATCACGCTCGACAGCCTCGGCCCGGAGTTCGAGGAGGAAGGCATCCTGAATGCCGGGATGATCACCATGAACGACGTTCAGGGCGACTACACGGTCATCACCGGCGACGACCTGACCGAGATGGACTACACCCTCGACGTGGGCAGCGTCGAGATCGACGTTGACCTGCGCGAGCGCGGCGGGTCGGGCGTGATCCTTGTGGCCGCCGAGATGGCCGACCTGGGCCTGAATGCCGAGATCGCCATGCCCGAGGCGATGGATACGGATTCCCCCGAGGCCATGTTCACCGAGGGCTTCGCCTTCGAGGGCGGCTATGCCATCGGGCCGTCCAGCTACGCCTTCGAGATCGACGAAGAGGGCGAGGCCATGTCGGGCACCGCTGCGACGGACAGCACCGAGCTGACCGTGGCCGCGGATTACGACGGCATGGCCTACCGGTCGCAGACGAAAGGGGTCGAGATCGACTTTTCCGTGCCCCAGGAAGTGCCCTTCCCGGTTGAGGCGGCGCTGTCGACCTTCGGGTTCACCTTTGACGTGCCGATGAGCCAGACCGAAGAGCCGCGAGACTTCGAGCTGGGCATGGAACTGCGCGATCTCACGATCGGCGACGGCTTGTGGAACATCTTCGACCCGGGCGAGGCCCTGCCGCGCGATCCCGCCACGCTGGCCATCAACCTGTCCGGCGAGGCCACCCCGCTGTTCGATTTCATGGACCCGCAGCAGGCCCAGCAGGCCGCCATGTCGGACATGCCCGCCGAGCTTCACGCGGCAGCGCTCAACGAGCTTGTCCTGCGTCTGGGCGGTGCCGAGATCACGGGTGACGGCGCCTTCACCTTCGACAACACTGACCTTCAGACCATTCCGGGCGTGCCGCGCCCCGAGGGACAGGCCGATTTCCGGCTGGTCGGCGTGAACGGGCTGATCGAAAAGCTGGTCCAGATGGGCCTGATCCCGCAGGAGCAGGCCATGGCCCCGCGCATGATGCTGGGCATGTTCGCCCAACCGGTGGGCGAGGACGAACTGACCTCGACCATCGAGATCAACGAACAGGGTCACATCCTGGCCAACGGCCAGCGCATCCAGTAACGCCGCCACATGGCGCTTTCGCGGGGCGTCCGGGATACCGGGCGCCCCGTTTCGCTGATCCGCCCGCCGCGGCGGCGCACTTGCGGTGCGGTGCCGGGCGGGCTACCTCTCCGCCAACGCAAGGAAGCCCCCGACGATGACCATGTCACGCCCCCCCTCCGACCTGACCGAGACCCTGCTGCGCGCCGCCAGGGCCGCCGGGGCCGACAGTGCCGATGCCATCGTCGTCAGCGGGGCTTCGTCCTCGATAGACGTGCGCGCCCGGGCCCTGGAACAGGCAGAGCGTTCGGAGAGCATCGACATGGGCCTTCGGGTCTTCCTCGGAAACCGGCAGGCCAATGTCTCGGCCTCCGACACCAAGGATGCCACCATCGAGGAAATGGCCGGGCGCGCCGTCGCCATGGCCCGGATCGCCCCCGAAGACCCCTACGCCGGGCTGGCCGCGCCCGACCAGCTGGCCACGGATGTTGATGCCAGCCCACTGGATCTCGTGGACACCACCCCCGAACCCGACCCTGGCGTGCTGCAGCACTGGGCCGAAGAGGCAGAGGCCGCCGCATTGGCCGTCGAGGGCGTCACCCAGGTGCAGTCGGCGAGCGCCACGCATGGCAGCCGACAGATCCACCTGGCGACCAGCACCGGGTTTTCGGCGGGCTATGGCAACACGGGGGTTTCGGTGTCCTGCGTCGCGATCAGTGGCAGCGGCACCGGGATGGAACGCGACTACGACTACGACAGCCGCACCCACATGGCCGACCTGCGCGGTGCGGCCGAGATCGGCCAGCGCGCGGCGGAACGGGCCGTGGCCCGCCACGGCGCCCGCAGACCGGCCACCGGCAGCTATCCCGTGCTGTTCGACGAACGCATCGCCAGCAGCCTGATCGGCCATCTGGTGCAGGCGATCAACGGAACCGCCATCGCGCGCGGCGCGTCCTGGCTGCTGGACGGCATCGGGCAGGAGGTCCTGCCCCCTGACCTGTCGCTGATCGAGGACCCGCGGCGCGCCCGCGTTCAAGGCTCGCGCCTCTTCGATGCCGAGGGCCTGCCGACCCGCCGTCGCGCCATTGTCGAGAATGGCGTCCTGACGGGTTGGACCCTCGATCTGGCCACCGCGCGCAAGCTGGGTATGCAAAGCACGGGCAATGCCATGCGCGGGGTTTCGGCCCCGCCCTCGCCCGGGCTGACCCACCTGGCCTTGACCCAAGGCGCGCACAGCCGCGCCGAGCTTCTGCGTGACATGGGCACCGGGCTGCTGGTGACCTCGATGATCGGCTCGACCATCAACCCCAATACGGGCGACTATTCCCGCGGCGCCTCGGGCTTCTGGGTCGAGAACGGCGAGATCGCCTATCCGGTCAATGAATGCACCATCGCGGGCAACCTGCGCGAGATGCTGCGTGGTCTCGTGCCCGCCAATGACGCGCAGCCGCACCTGAGCCGTGTCGTGCCTTCGCTTCTGGTCGAGGGGCTGACCCTTGCCGGTGATTGATGACCTCACCCTTCTGGAACAGGCCGCACAGGAGGCTGGCGACATCGCCCTGCGCCATTTCCGCGCCGACCCGCAGGTCTGGGAAAAGGCCTATGACGCCGGCCCGGTAACCGAGGCCGACCTCGCCGTCGACCGCTACCTGCGTGACAAACTGCTCACGGCGCGGCCCGGCAATGGCTGGCTGTCCGAGGAAACCGAGGACGACGCCGACCGGCTGACCGCCGAACATGTCTTCATCGTGGACCCGATCGACGGCACCCGGGCCTTCATCGACCACAGCGAAGACTGGGCGTTGTCGCTGGCCGTGGCCGAGCGGGGGGCCGTCTCGGCGGCCGTTGTCTATCTGCCCGCGCGCGGCCTGATGTATTGCGCCGCAAGGGGCGCTGGCGCGAGGCTGAACGGGGCTCCGATCCGGGTGACAGACACGACGGATGTCTCGCGGGCCGACGTCCTGACCACCAAGCCGAACCTGGCGCCCGGTTTCTGGCGCGGGCCGGTGCCGGGGTTCAATCGCGGCTTTCGCACCTCGCTGGCCTACCGGCTCTGCCTTGTGGCCGAGGGGCGGTTCGACGCCATGCTGACCCTGCGCCCGACCTGGGAATGGGACGTGGCCGCCGGCAGCCTTATCGTGGCCGAGGCAGAGGGGCACGCCACCGACGGTAACGGCGACACCCCCCTATTCAACACGCAGCAGCGCCAGATCGCGGGCATGGTGGCCGGTGGCGGGCTGCACGGCCCGCTGATGGACGCGCTGCGCCGCGACCTTTCCCGGCCCGGTCACTTTACCCTTCCCGGCTGAGCGCCTAGGCTGTGCTGCAAGTGCAGAAAATGCAGGAGAATGGACATGGCGCAACGCCTTCACCTGGTGTTCGGCGGCGAACTCGTCGATCCCACCAAGAACACCTTCAAGAACGTCGAGGACATCCACCTTGTTGGGATCTACCCCAACTACGAGCAGGCCTATGACGCCTGGAAAGCCGAGGCCCAGCGCACCGTGGACAATGCCCACATGCGCTATTTCATCGCCCATCTGCACCGTTTGCGCGAAGAAGGCGCCGAGGCCTCGCCGACCGAGGAACTGGGCTGAGCCGCGTCCCGGCCGGGCGCGCATGTCATGACGGACCTCAAGCCGCCGCTTGTCTGGATCTGTAGCGAGGATGCCGGGAACCTGGCTGCCGCCACGGCTCTGGCGCGGCATCTGCACGGGGCCGAGACAGAGATGCGCCTGGTGCTGAGCGCGCCGCGCGCCGTCCTCGGCCAGGTCGCGGACTTGGGATGCCCGCGCGCCGACCTGGTGGAGACCCCCGCCGGCAGCGGCCCCGCAGCGCGCGCCTTCCTCGACCGGCATGCGCCCTTCCTCCTGGTCTGGTTCGGCGGCCTGCGCCCGGCACTCATGACGGCGCTGGCTCGGCGCGACCTGCCCATGGTGCTGGTCAATATCGCCCTGCACGAACTGTCGCCGCGCGGGCTTGGGCTGGGTGCGCGCAAGCTGCGCCAGCCGCTGGGCGGGTTCGGGCACATCCTGGGCGTTGATGGCGCAACCAGCAGCCGCCTGCAAAAGCTGGGCGTCAGCGCCGACCGGATCACCGTAACCGGACCCCTGCAAGAAGACGCCAGCCCCCCCGGCCACGACCCGAACGAACTGACCGTCATGGCCGAAGCCGTGGGCAGCCGCCCCGCCTGGTTTCCCAATGCCATCGTGCCCGGCGAGGTTGCGCAGATCGTCGCCGCCCACAAGGGCGCCAGCAGGCGCAGTCACCGTCTTCTGACCATCGTCTCGCCCCGCGCGGTCGCAGACGGGCCGGATCTTGCCCGCCGCCTGACACGGTTGGGGCTGCGCACCGCCCTGCGCTCGGCCGAGGAGCCACCCGAGGAAGACGTGCAGGCGCTGGTGGCGGACTCCCCGGGCGAGGCCGGGTTGTGGTATCGCCTCGCGCCGGTCTGCTTCATGGGCGGCACGCTGTCGGGGCCGGATGGCCCGGCGCCCTTCACCGCCGCCTCGGTCGGCTCGGCGGTGTTGCACGGCCCCTTCGTGCAACCCTGGCAGGCGCAGTATCAGCGCCTGTCCCGGGCCGGGGCCGCACGCAAGGTGCGCAGCGGGTCAGAACTGGGGGCGGCGCTCGGGGAATTGATCGGCCCGGATCGCCCCGCCACCATGGCCCATGCCGGCTGGGACGAGGTGACGCGAAGCTCGGTGGCCTATCACGATCTGACCATCCTGATCGAGAACGCGGCCTTTGACGGGGTGCTGGCCTGATGCGCGCGCCCGGCTTCTGGCACAGGGACCCGGCAAGGCCCGGATTGCGCGCCCGGCTTCTGGCGCCGCTAGGCTGGCTCTTCGGCGCCCTGACTGCCCGGCGCGTGGCGCAGGCGGCCACACATCGCGCAGGGGTGCCGGTAATCTGTATCGGCAATATCAACGCGGGCGGCACCGGCAAGACACCCACGGTGATCGCCCTGGCCCAGCGCCTGAGCGAACGGGGCAGCGCTGTCCATGTCGTCAGCCGCGGCCACGGCGGCAGCCTGACCGGCCCGCTGCGTGTGGACCCGTCCCGGCATCAGGCGGCAGAGGTCGGCGACGAACCCCTGCTGATCGCCGCCTTCGCGCCCACCTGGGTGGCGCGGGACCGTGCGGCGGGGGTGCGCGCTGCCGAAGCTGCCGGGGCAGGCGTGATCCTGCTGGACGACGGGTTTCAGAATCCGGGGGTGGCCAAGGACCTGTCCGTGGTTGTTGTCGACGCGGTCAAGGGCTTTGGCAATGGCCGCGTCCTGCCTGCCGGGCCACTGCGCGAACCCGTGGACGCAGGACTGGCCCGGGCCGATGCGCTGCTGGTGATCGGAGCGCGCAGGCACCGTCAGGCCTTCCAGCCCGACGTGCCGGCCACCTGCCTGCGGCTGGAGGGTGCGCTTGTCGCCTTGCCGACCGGGATGCCCTGGCAGGGCATGCGCGTGCTGGCCTTCGCCGGAATCGGCCACCCCGAGAAGTTCTTCGCCACCCTGCGCGGGCAGGGGGCCGAGCTGGTGCGCGGCGAGGCGCTGGCCGACCATCAGCCCCTGACGGGTGCCCTGATGCTGCGGCTGGAAAAGGACGCGGCGCTGTTGAATGCCCAGCTTGTCACCACGGAAAAGGATGCGGTGCGCCTTCCACCGGCGTTCCGGCAGAAGGTCATCACCCTGCCCGTGCGGCTGGAACTCGCGGATTGGTCAGCTCTGGATGCCCGGCTGGATGCGCTGCTGGCTCAGGGGTCGGCCAAGTCCTGATCCTGCCCCAGCCACGGCGCGGCGCGGCCGGCGGCCAGCTCGGCCCCCGAAAACCGGATCGGCGCCCGCACGCCCGGCACGCCCTCGGGGTCGATGCGCAGCCCGCGCGCGACCACCTGCGGGTCGGCAAAGACCTCGGCCATGTCGTTGATCGGCCCGGCAGGCACGCCCGCCCCCTCGCAGCCCGCCAGCAGGTCGGCCCTGGTCCATTTGGCAATCGCCTGCGCCAGCAGATCCACCAGCACATCGCGGTTGTCCAGCCGCGCGGGGTTGGTGGCGAACCGCGCGTCCCCGCCCAGGGCACCCAGCCCCAGCAGATCGCAAAGCCGCCGGAATTGCCCGTCGTTGCCCACGGCAACGATCACATGGCCATCGGCACAGTCGAACACCTGGTAGGGCACGATGTTCGGATGCGCATTGCCAAGCCGCCTCGGCGCCGCGCCCGTCGCCAGGTAGTTCATCGCCTGATTGGCCGTGGCGGCGACGGCCACGTCCAGCAGGGCCATGTCGATATGCTGTCCCGTGCCGGTGCGGGCGCGCTGGTGCAGGGCGGCCAGAACGGCATTGCTGGCATAGAGCCCGGTCAGGATGTCGGTGACGGCGACGCCCACCTTCTGGGGCTGGCCCGCCGGGTCGCCGGTGACGGACATCAACCCGGACATCCCCTGGATGATATAGTCATAGCCCGCGCGGGCGGCATAGGGGCCCTCCTGCCCAAAGCCGGTGATGGAACAGTAGATCAACCCGGGATTGGCAGTTTTCAGGCTGTCATAGTCCAGCCCGTATTTCGCCAGCCCGCCGATCTTGAAGTTCTCGATCACCACGTCGGCGCCCGCGATCAGCCGCCGGGCCGCGGCCACATCCTCGGGCACGGTGAAATCCAGCACGACCGAGCGCTTGCCCCGGTTGCAGCCATGGAAATAGGCGGCCGCCCTGTCGCCCGCGCGGTCGATGAAGGGTGGCCCCCAGTGGCGGGTGTCATCGCCCGCCGGGGCTTCGATCTTGATCACCTCGGCCCCGAGGTCGGCCAGCAACTGCCCGGCCCAGGGGCCGGCCAGGATGCGGGCCAGTTCCACGACCCTGAGGCCGTCCAGAGGTGTCATTCGGCGGCGTCAGCCTCGGAAAGCTTCTCGTCCAGCACCGCGGCGAAATCGTCGTAGGACATGTTGGAGTATTTCTCGCCCTGAATCACGAAGCTGGGCGTGCTCTCGACATCATCCGCCTCGGCGTTGGCCTGATACCAGCCGTAAAGATTCTGCGCGGTCTCGCCGTCGCTGAGGCAGGCGTCGAGGTCCTCGTCTGTCAGGCCCGCGACCTTGCCGATGCGGCGCAGGTCGGCGACGATGTCCTCACCGCTCTCGCGGCGGGCCCAGTCCTGCTGGCGTTCGTAGATCAGATCGGTGATGCCGAAGAAACGCTCTTCACCGCCGCAGCGCGCCACCATCGAGGCCCAAAGACCGGGCCGGTCGAAATAGACCTCGCGGTAGACGAAACGGACCTTGCCGGTATCGACGTAGTTCTCCTCGATCTGCGGATACTGGTCCATGTGGAACGAGGCGCAGTGGGGGCAGGTGTAAGAGGCATATTCGATCACCTCCACAGGGGCGTCCGCGTCGCCCTTGGCCATCTCGGTGATCTGGCTGGTGTCGACCTCGGCATCCTGCGCCAGCGCGGCGCCCAGCATAGGGTCGGCCGGCACGGACGGGCGGGTCAGGAACCATGCACCACCGGCAACGGCGGCCACGGCAACAGCAGAGATAAGGGCGTTTTTCATGGGATCTCTTTTCATTTCTCGGTGTTTCGCTTGCCAATCATTTCTCGGTGTTTCGCTTGCCAAGCACATTGGTGCCCAGCGCTTCGAGGGCAAGTCTCAGGCGGTCATCGCCCACCTGACCGGCAATCTCTTGCGCGGTGTGAACGGTGGCCTTGTCCGGCGCGCGAGGCGTCTTGGGGCCATGATCGAAGGCCAGCTGCCCCTCGGCAAAGCCGGTCGGCGCGGTCTGGGTGATATGGATGCGCGCGATGGCGTTGTAGCCGTAGCAGGCGTTCACCTTCTCGCGGATCTGCTCCTTCTGCATCTCCAGCATCGGGGCCTGCGCGCCGCTGGTCAGCAGTGACAGAGTTGCCCCCATGCCACCCTGCGCGTAGCTGACCTTGACGGGATGCGCGACACGCGCCGTCGCCTCGCCCACGATTTCCGACCAGTGGGTCAGAAGCCGCGACACGGCAAAGCCGCGCGACTCGGAGGCGGTGCGGATTCGTGTCTGCATCAGCGACGCCGCGCGGGAAAAGCCGCGTGTCGTGCCGGTCTTTCTGAAAGGTTTGCGTGGTTGTGTCATGGCTGCGGCCTATTCTAGGCACATGGGCGGCAGACGCCAGAGCCAGCGGAAAGGACGACATAAAGAATGCGTGACGCGGCGATTTCTCAACACCTGCTGACCTGGTATGATCACCATGCCCGTGCCTTGCCCTGGCGGATCGGCCCGGCGGACCGCGCGGCGGGGGTTCGGCCCGACCCTTACCGGGTCTGGCTATCCGAGATCATGCTGCAACAGACCACGGTCGCCGCTGTCGGGCCCTATTTCCACGCCTTCACCGCGCGCTGGCCCAGGGTCGCCGATCTGGCCGCGGCGAAGGACGCCGAGGTCATGGCCGCCTGGGCGGGGCTCGGGTATTATGCCCGTGCCCGCAATCTGCTGAAATGCGCGCGGCAAGTGGTGGCCGAGCATGACGAACGCTTTCCCGAGAGCCGCGCCGCCTTGCTGCGCCTTCCGGGCGTGGGCCCCTATACCGCCAGCGCCGTTGCGGCCATCGCCTTTGACGAGCCTGCCACCGTGCTGGACGGCAACGTCGAGCGGGTCATGGCCCGGCTGCATGACGTGCAGACCCCCCTGCCAACCGCCAAGCCCGAGCTGACCGTCCTGGCCGAGCGTCTCACGCCCGCCTCGCGGCCCGGGGACTATGCCCAGGCGGTGATGGACCTTGGTGCCACGATCTGCACACCGAAATCCCCCGCCTGCGGGATCTGCCCCCTGCGCGAGGACTGCGCGGCCCGTATCGCGGGCCATGCCCCCGACCTGCCTCGAAAGCTGCCCAAGAAACCCAAGCCCACGCGGCAGGGCATCGCCTATATCGCCCGGCGTGGGGATGGGGCCTGGCTGCTGGAAACCCGGCCGGACAAGGGGCTGCTGGGCGGCATGCTTGGCTGGCCCACCTCGGACTGGGGCGACGACCCTGCCCCCGCCCCGCCCATTGCGGCCGATTGGCGCGTGCTGGAGGCCGAGGCACGCCACACCTTCACCCATTTCCACCTGCGGCTTGCCGTGCATGTGGCCAAGGTGCCCACCGCATCGGTGCCGGATCGTGGACAATTCCACCCAGAGGCGGCCTTCCGTCCAAGCGATCTGCCCACCGTCATGCGCAAGGCCTTCGATCTGGCCGCCGCGACGTTGCGTGACCTTTGAGATCGCGGCCAATTCCCGTAAACTCTTGCTTGAAACGTCAAGGCAGGTTGCGATGGCCACGTCAGACCACATCCCGAACGCCGAGCTGACCAGGATCGGGCGCGCGCTGCCCTTCTGGGCCTCTCTCATGCTGGTGCCGCTGGCCTGGCTGGCGGCCGTCAAGGGCGGCTGCTACATCGCGCTGCTGCCGCTGGCGACATGGCACCTGTTCACACTGCTCGACGCCGTGCTGGGCCGCTACACCGAGAACGCGGATCCCGAGACCGACACGTCCGAGCTTTTCTGGTATCGCGCGATCACGCTGATCTGGACGCCGGTCCAGTTTGTCACGCTTTTCGGAATCCTTGCCCATATGACCCTCGGCGGCCACCTGCACTGGGCCGAGGAGTGGCTTCTCTTCGCCGCGCTCGGCATTGCCTCGGGTACCATCGGCATCAACTATGCTCACGAGTTGCTGCACCAGAAACCGAAGCTGGAACGCTGGATGGGCGACCTGCTATTGGCCATGGTGCTCTATTCGCATTTCCGCTCGGAACACCTGCTGGTGCATCATCGCCATGTCGGCACCCCGCGCGACCCGGTCACGGCGCGCTACAACGAGGGGTTCCACCGCTACTTCCCGCGCGTGCTGCGCCAGTGCCCGCCCTCGGCCTTTCGAGCCGAAAAGGCGATGCTGGCGCGCAAGGGGCTGCCCTGGCACCACCTGTCCAACCCTTTCTGGCGCTACGCGGCGCTGCAACTGGCCTTTGTCCTTCTGGCGCTGGCCATCGGCGGGCTATGGGGTTTGTTCCTGTTCCTGACACAGGCCTTCTGGGCGGTCTTCCAGCTGGAGCTGGTCAACTATGTCGAACACTACGGGCTGACGCGCAAATACCTCGGGGATGGCAAGTACGACCATGTCCAGCCGCGCCACAGCTGGAACGCGGCGCACAAGGCGTCGAACTGGCTGCTGATCAACCTGCAACGCCATTCCGACCACCACTACAAGCCCGACCGGCGGTTTCCCCTGCTCCAGACCTACGAAGAGGGCACGGCACCGCAGCTGCCCTATGGCTATCCGATCATGACACTGGCGGCGATGATCCCGCCGCTGTGGCGCAGGATCATGAACCCCCGGGTGAAGGCCTGGCGCCAGCAGTATTACCCCGAGATCGAGGACTGGACCCCCTACAAGAATGGCACCACCCCGATGCCGCGCGGGGCCAGTTAACGATTGGCGATCTGTCCGCTGACCCAGGCCCAGCTTGACCGGCACATGTCGTCCAGGGTGCGCCGGGCCTCGAATCCCAGAAGATCGCGCGCCTTTTCGGGCCGGGCGGTCAAAACGGCCACATCACCCGCGCGCCGGTCGACGATATCGTAGGGCAAGTCGCGCCCGCAGGCCGCCGAATAGGCCCGGATCACATCCAAAACAGTAGACCCCTGTCCGGTGCCCAGGTTCACCGCATGGCTTTCGCCCGCCTCGATCAGCGCGTTCAGCGACAGCACATGACCCAGGGCCAGGTCCTCGACGTGGATGTAATCGCGCACGCCGGTTCCGTCGGGGGTGTCGTAATCGTTTCCAAAGACCTGGATTCGCTCCAGTTCACCTGTGGCGACCTTGGCGATATAGGGCATCAGATTGTTTGGAATGTCGTCCGGGTCCTCGCCGATCAAGGCCGAGCGATGCGCACCGACCGGATTGAAATAGCGCAGAATTCCAACGGCCCAGCGCGGATCGGCCGCCGCCACCTGTTCCAGCGCCGTCTCGCCGGTTATTTTGGTATAAGCATAGGGCGAGGTGAAGGTGCGGGCGTGATCCTCGGGGATGGGTTGAATGTCGGTCTCACCATAGACCGTGGCCGAGGACGAAAAGACGATGCGCCGCACCCCGGCCGTCTCCATCGCGGCCATCAGGGTCAGAAGGCCGCCCACATTGGTGTGGATGTAATCGAGCGGTTTCTCGACGCTTTCGCCAACCGCCTTGAGCGCTGCGAAATGCACGACCCCGTCGATCGCCTGCTCGGCGAAAATGCGGTCAAGCAGCGCGCGGTCTAGAACGTCGCCGCGATAGGCCTTCACAGCCTTCCCCGAGATGCGTTCCAGCCTGTCCGGCACGTCGTCCCTGGCATTCGAGAAATTGTCAAGGATCACGACCTCGTGGCCCGCCTCGACCAAGCCCAGATAGGTATGCGAGCCGATATAGCCCGCCCCGCCTGTCAGCAGAATTCTTGCCATGCCCGGGGCCCCTCAATTCCTGTACACTGCCGCCGTGGACTGTCCAACCGAGAGCCCGGCGGAGGCCCAGCGCGTCAGAAGGAAAAGCTGACGCCAAAATTCAGGGCGTTCGTGATCAGGTCCGTCTCCATCGTCCCGCCCGAACCGAGGTCCATGGTGTGCATGGAATAGGTGCCCTGGTAGTCGCCGAAGACCGACCATGTGTCTGTCAGCGGATAGCTTGCCCCGGCCGTCCAGCGCACTGCAGGCCCGGTGATTTGGTATTCGAAGGCTTTGCCACCCCCGCTTTCGACATCGACATGCGGGATCGCGACCCCGACGCCACCCCCGACATAGGGCGTGACGTCCCCCCACTGATCCGGCCAGCGCCGCATGGCGTTGACAGTCAGGATATTCACACCGTCGGTGAGTTCCAGCCGGTCGAAGCCGGACTCCTCGAGCGTCTCGTCGTCGGCATAGACCTTTGAGTGAGTGAACTCGACCCCCCAGCCAAAGGTCTCATTGCGCCAGCGGGTCCAGCGGAGCCCGTAATAGACCGGGGCCTCGAACGACCGGCCTTCCCACCCGGCGGTGAAGTCAAAGTCCCCTTCTCCGCCTGGACCGGGGTCATCCCCGGTGACAGTGCTGTGTGGCGATTCCTGAACACCGAGGTAAAACCCGAACTCGTCTTCCGCCAAAACCGGCGTGGCCAGATGGGACGTGGCAACCACAGCCACTGCTACCTTGTTTGCACGTGTTGGAAAGGTCATGGCGCACCTCCTGTGTTTCTCTTGCGTCTAATGCGCAGCACGCAATTCTACAAGGCCGAACCGGCCGGATCGAAGGGCCTTTTGGTCGCAGCGCTTTCGCCTGAGAAGGCAAAAAGCCCCGCCGAACCCGTGGGTCGGCGGGGAAGGTGTGCCGTGGTCCAGGCCACAGGCACAGGCGGTAAGCCTTGGGGTCTAACTCGCCCGCATCTCGGACCGGATCTGCTGGCGCAGCAGGTCGATGGGCACCTTTTTGCCGTCCTTGCGGAAGTGCCAGTAGGTCCAGCCGTTGCAACTGGGCGCGCCTTCCAGATGGGCGCCCACCTGGTGGATCGATCCCTTGACGTCCTCGCCGATCAGGGTGCCATCGGCGCGCACCTTGACCTTGTGGCGTCCGTTCATGCTCCAGAGCTCCTCGCCCGGGCGCAGCATCCCGCGTTCGACCAGCTGGCCGAAGGGCACGCGCGGCTCGGCCCGCTTGGGTGTGCTGACCTGCAATGCGTCGCGGTCGAACTTGCGGATATTCGTCAGTCGTTTGGCGGCGGCCTCGCGATAGCCCGCGTCCCGCTCGATCCCGATGTAGTCGCGCCCCAGCATCTTGGCGACGGCGCCTGTGGTGCCGGTGCCGAAGAAGGGGTCCAGCACCACTTCGCCGGGATTGGTGGTGCCCACAAGCACCCGGTGCAAAAGGCTTTCGGGTTTCTGTGTCGGGTGGGCCTTGTCGCCGGCGGTATCCTTGAGCCGTTCGTGCCCGGTGCAGATGGGCAGCACCCAGTCCGAGCGCATCTGCGTGCCCTCGTTGAGCGCCTTGAGGGCCTCGTAGTTGAAGGTATAGCGCGACTTTTCCGACTTGCTGGCCCAGATCAGCGTCTCGTGGGCATTGGTCAGCCGTTTGCCGCGGAAATTCGGCATGGGATTGGACTTGCGCCAGACCACGTCATTGAGAATCCAGAACCCCTGGTTCTGCAACTCGGCACCCATGCGGAACACGTTGTGATAGCTGCCGATCACCCAGATCGCCCCGTCGGGTTTCAGCAGCCGGCGCGCGGCGGTCAGCCAGGCCCGGGTGAAATCGTCGTAGACCGTGAAGCTGGCGAACCGGTCCCAGTCGTCGTCCACCGCATCGACCTTGGAATTGTCGGGGCGATGCAGGTCGCCGCGCAATTGCAGGTTATAGGGCGGGTCGGCAAAGATCAGATCGACCGAGGCCTCGGGAAGGCTGTTCATGACCTCGATGCAATCGCCATCGAGAATCGCATTGAGGGGGAGCGCCGCGGCGCTCGCATCGGGGGTTTTGTTCTTCATTTTCTGCCTCTGTCCCGGCGGATTGTCCGCTCGTTCTTGGACACAACAATGAGTCAGAGGCGATTCGCTGTCAAAAGTATTTTTGAATCAAGGGGTTATGTTTTTATCTTGATACAAGATATTGTGCACTGGCTTGAAGGATCGTCTATGGTGTGCGCTCACACCGATATCTCGGAGCGCCTCGAGATGCGCCCTGGAGCCATACCCGGCGTTGCTTTCCCATCCGTAGCCCGGGTGCTGTTGCGCCAAATCCACCATGAGCGCATCCCGGCATACTTTCGCCACGATCGAGGCCGCCGCGATCGACAGCGATCGGGCGTCTCCCTTGACCACGCATTGCCCGGCGCAGGCCAGCCCACCGGGCAGGCTGTTGCCGTCGATCAGCGCGTGATCGACGCCGTCCAGCCCGGCCAGAGCGCGGGCCATGGCCAGATGCGCGGCGCGAAGGATATTGAGCCTGTCGATCTCCTCGACCGTGCAATGGGCGATGCTGACCTCGGCCATCGCGTGGATGTCCTCGGCCAGCGCGGCACGCCGCCGGGCAGTCAATTTCTTGCTGTCCTGCAATCCCGTCGGAATGCGGGACGGGTCGAGGATCACCGCCGCCGCCGTGACCGGCCCCGCCAGCGGGCCGCGCCCGACCTCGTCCACGCCGGCAATGCGGGCGGCACCATTCAGGCGGGCGGCGTCTTCGAAACTGAAATCGGGGGCCTCTGTCATGCCCCCGAAAGATCAGAGCTTGGTGTCCTCGGCAAGGTCACGATCCACTTTCGCCTCCTGTCGCGGGCGGTCACGCGTCGTTCGGGATGCGGCGGCGCGCTTGATCGCGACCACATCGGTCACATCGAAGTAGGCGAGTTCGGCAATTCCGGGAATGTAGGGGGCTTTGGTCATCTCAGGCCTCAACTTTCAAGGTTTGGCCTCCCTGTTGATGAGACTATGCCATTTGGGCACAAGGCCCAACGGCCATCAGGCCGGTCCAGAAAGAGCCGCGTTCGAGTGTCACCCTGCGGCAACTGCCGCGGTGACGGGGCAGGCCCCGCCCGGCCCCGTCATGCAGGCTCCACGCCCTCTCAGTGCTGCATCCGCTCGATGCGGAACCCGGCGTGGCGCAGGCAGCGCGGGGTGTATCCGTGGCGCATGTTGCGTGGCCCGCGCACCGAGATTTCGCAGCGCTGCGGCAGGCGGTTCACATGGTCGTAGTGCCGGTTCATGCAGCGCTTGCCGAACATCCGCACAGGGCCGTGCCGGGTGTTGACGCGGGTCAGACAGCGGGCGGGCAGCACCCGCCAGCGGGGGTCGCGACGCTCTGGGCGCGCGTCGTCGTCCTTGTCGTTGCTCTTGGCGATGGCCGCGCCCAGCAGGAACAGGCCAAGCAGTCCGATCACGGCCTCCTCGTCTGAGATCTGAGCCCGCGCGGGCGTGGCGGCAACGGTGCCCAGGCCAAGGCTCAGGGCAAGAAGGGCGGCCGTCAGGGTCTTCATCATGGGTCAATCCTTTCGGTCGGGCAGGTCGGTCCTGCTGGGGGGTTGCCCGGTGCGGGCCAACCGTGATGACCAAAGGTTGGGGCGCGTCGGTCGCACAATAGCGCGCGGGCGCTATCGGATGACGGGGCGAGACACGCGGCGGGATATTGCATAACATTGCACCGAAAGGGCAGTGATCGCGCATGAAACACGGACTTCCCCTCCTGCTTGTCGGCCTCATGGCCGCCGGTCCCGCCGGGGCCGCCTGCTATGCCGACTACAAGGCCAAGCGCGACGATCCTCTGCGCCTGCATTACGGCGTCGCCGAGCTGCGCGGCGCCTGCTCGGCCGAGAGCGCGGCCGAGGAACTCGCGCCGCGTCTTGCGGCCGACGACTGGCAACTGTTGAATGTCCTGGGCGTCTTCGAAGAGTCCGGGCTGGAGGAAAGGCGAGACAGTGCAGGAGACTACTTCCTCCGCTATTGAGGCACGGCAATGGGGCAACCGTGTCGCACTGGCGGGCATCATCGCGATCGTGGCCATCCTCGGGGTGGCCGCTGCCGTCCTGTTTCTCAACCTGCCGGATGCGAATGCCTTCAACGCCCGGGTCGAACGGCTGTTCGTCGAGAACGACACGCTGACCGGCCAGGCCGAGGTCAAGCTGCTGGAAATCCTGGCCCAGTCCGGCACGGCCTTTTCGGAAACCCTCGACAGTTACCGCTTCGTGATCTTCGTGCTGCTGGTCTTTGCCACCGCCCTGCTGATTGCCGCCGTGGCCTTCCTCGTGATGCTGGTGGCGCTTAACCGCCGGATGAGCCAGATCGAACGTCAGGGCATCGCGGTGAATACCCTGATGATCGCGCGCGAGCAGAAGACGGTGATGCTCAACACTTTCGAATTCAAGCTGACCGACGCCGCGATCGAGACGCTGGCAGTGCTGGCCGAGGCGCGCATGGACGACGAGGTGCTCTCGGGGGCCGAGATCGAGGCGGTGATCTCGGGGCGCGGTGCGGACCAGTGCGACGAGGCCGCGGGCGCGACGCGCATCAAGCGTCTGCGCGACTCGCTCGGCAACCAGATGATCAGCGAGCTGCTGGTCAAGAACGTGGCCCGCAAGGGCTACATGCTGGCCATCGACAAGAGCGTGATCCGCATGGTCTGAACCGCCCCGCCTTTGGCGCTGCCTCCGCGGTGACCGCACGGACGGTCTTTCGAAACGGGCGGCATGTTCAAAGGCGGCCCGGTTTGCTAGTCAGGGTCAAGAAACCCGAAGGACATCGCAGATGAGAACACCGGTTCTGATCCTCAACGGCCCCAACCTCAACCTGCTTGGCCAGCGCGAACCCGGAACCTATGGCCGCGAGACGCTTGAGGACGTGGCCGCACGTTGCACCCAGTTGGCCGAGGACCTGGGCCTGAGCGTCGATCTGCGCCAGTCCAACCACGAGGGACAGTTGGTCGACTGGATCCAGGAGGCCCGCACCGAGGCCGCGGGGATCATCATCAATCCGGGGGCCTACACGCATACCTCGGTCGCGATCCTCGATGCGCTCAATGCCTATGATGGGCCGGTGATCGAACTGCACATCAGCCAGGTCCACCGCCGCGAGAGCTTCCGCCACCACTCCTACGTCAGCCACCGCGCCGATGCGGTTCTCGCGGGTTTCGGCGTGCACGGCTACGACCTGGCCTTGCGCCACATGGCGGGGCTGCTGTCGATCTCGGGGACCAATTCGAACATTTCCGAGTAATTTCCGCAGGTCGTGATGCCTTCGGGTTGCCCGGCCAGACCGAGGTTCAGGCGCGATCGCCTCGCATGCCCCATGATCCGCTGGACAGGATGAGACCGCGCCGCCCTCGGCGCGCTCGGGTGGTGCTTGCCTGTCGCTTTTCCCCGCTTGCGGACCACGGCACATAGCCTGCCGCCAGGCCGCCCACTGCGCCCAAACAAAGCTCTTCGGACGTCCGCGGGCTAGGCCACGGCCCGGTCAAACGGTACACCCACGCGGGTCCAGTCGGACACGTCCCCGTCCGTTCGGGCCGGTGGCCGCCGTCGTGGCCTGCCCATTCGGCCAGTCCATCAGGCCCAATAGCAAATGGGCCCGCGTCTTTCTAAGTCTTCTTCATACAGCGGAGACTCGCCGGGAGGTTCGGCAAGTCCCGCGGACCGCGGCGGCCACCGACTGAGCAGGCCCGCGTTCAAACATCCGGCCAGTAACGAGGACGGGAGAAGACATGACAATGACCCCCGCTTTCACCGGAAATCCGCGTCCCGAAAACGATCTGCATGCTGTCGCGACCGACCGGCCCCGACCCCAGCGCGGCGCGGGCTCGCCCCCCCCCGGCCCAACCGCCCCAATGCAGCGGTTCTCGGCCTGGCCCTCAACGGCCCCCTCCTCGGCGTTACGGGTGCCGCGATGCTGCTTTCCGACCGCCCGAGTCCCGAGACCTTGCAAATCGGTCTTGGTCTGCAGATTGTCTGACGTCAGTGCCTTTGGGACAGATTTGAGGTTTTCGTAACGGAGGATTTCTGGTTCATCGCAGCCACCAAGGAGCGAAGATGAACAAGAAATCCGGAACATCGAAGGACGCGGCCGACAAGCTGGTCAAAGGGATCAAGCGCAAGACGCGCAAACAGTATTCGGCTGAAGAGAAGATCAGGATCGTTCTGGCAGGGCTGCGCGGCGAGGAGAGCATTGCCGCGCTGTGCCGCCGAGAAGGGATCAGCGAGAGCCTGTATTATACGTGGTCGAAGGAATTCCTTGAAGCGGGCAAGCAACGCCTGGCCGGGGATACTGCCCGCCAGGCGACATCGCCTGAGGTCAAGGACCTGCGCTCGGAATCGGCTGCGCTCAAGGAGGTCGTTGCCGATCTGACTCTGGAAAACCGTCTGCTCAAAAAAAGTATGATCGGGGATGGGGAGTGCGAG
>NZ_JBKOTX010000012.1:0-65427 GCF_047086965.1 Roseovarius halophilus (ex Wu et al. 2025)
TTGATTCAGTTCGCCTTCGGCGATCACAAACAAGATTACGAATTCTGGCTGCGTGTTCCTTATTTTGCCAAGAAGTACAGATCGCGCGACGTCACCGCGCCGACAGGCTCGCCGGATGCGGCGCGCTGGCGCTGGTCGGGATCGGCGGCGGCGCGATCGAGCTGGAGCCGATCAAGCTGGTGGAAAAGGAAATGTCGCTGGTCGGCTGCCATGCCTTCGGCAGCGAACTGGCCGAGGTCGGCCGGCTGTTGCCCGGTCTGGGCGATCGTCTGGACTGGCTGATCGATGCGGAAATCCCGCTGGACGAGGTGCCGGCGGCCTATGAGGCGCATCTGGGCGGGCAGGTCGCCGGGCTGAAGACGATCATCCAGTGCCGGGAGGCGAGTGATGCCTGAGGCGCGATCCCGCACGGCCGAGATCCGCGCGCTTGCCCGGCACGACCTGCCGCGCGCCGAGGCGGCGCTGACCGCGCTTCTGGCCGAGCTATTCGGCATACCGGTGCAGGGGCTGGCGATCCGGCGGGATGCGCACGCGCTGAATTCGCTGTTCGGTGACTTCGAGTCGGACGGCGCGCCGTTCTTCTTCAAGTTCCACCAGGAAGAGGGCGAGGAGGAGATGGCGGGCGAATACTATCGCGCGGATATCCTTGCCCGGGCCGGATTGCCGGTGGATCAGCCCGTTCACATCTCGCGCGTGCCGGGAGAGCAGATCCTTGTCTATCACAGGCGCGACGACGCGCGCTTCGCCGATGTCCTGCGGGATCTCGAACGATCGCCGGACGAGGCCGGCATCTCGCGCGCCGTCACGGCGGAGGCCGAGCTGAATGACCGGCTGCTTGGCGTCGCCCGTGACACGCTGCACCCGATCACGCCTGCGCAATCCCGCGCGCAACCGATCCACCGGCTGTTCCATGCCCGGCTCGTCGACCCGGCAAGCGGCAGCTATCCCGGGGGACGGCTGGCGCAATTCTATGAGGGCAAAACCTTTGCCCTGCCGGGATGCGAGGTCAGCTGGGCCGAGCTTGCGACTGCGCGGCCGGTGCTGAACGGGGTCGCGCATGCCCGCAGCCTTGGGGAGATGTTCGATTTCGCCCATGCGCGCCTTGCCCCCGAGCGGCTGGCCGATGCCGGCGGGATCACGGCGCATGGCGATGCGCACAACGCCAATGTCTGGTACGAAAGACACGACGCGGGGGACAGGTTGGCGCTGTTCGATCCGGCCTTCGCGGGCCAAGACGTGCCCGCGCTGCTGGCCGAGGTGAAATCCACCTTTCACAACGTTTTCGCGCATCCCCAGTGGCTCTATCACCCGGTCGAGGCGGCGGCGCGTTTCCGCGCCTCGGCCCGGCTGGAAGACGGCCGGCTGTATCTTGATACGGACTGGACGCCGGGCGCGCCGCGCCTGCGCCTGCTCGAGGCGAAGGCGGACCGGTTCTGGCGGCCGTGGCTGGTGCATCTGAAGGGGCGGGGATATCTGCCGCCCGACTGGGAGGACGTTATCCGCGCCGCGCTGTTCCTGTCGCCCACGCTGGTCATGAACCTGCGTGCGGGCGGGGGCGGCGGGCACGATCCGGTCTCGTCGGCCATCGGGCTGTTCGTCGCGCTGCGCGTCGGTAGCGCGCCGGTGGATGACAGCGGCGACATCGTGACCGATTTCTTCCGTCGGGTCCGCCCCGACTGAACAGGGGCCGTCGCCGACCGGGCGGGTAATTTCGCGCGGTCGCTTTTCCTTGGCTGCGCCCGGGTGTAAGGCTGCGCGGGAGGCGAGACGGAGGTGCGCATGCCCGATACCATGCTGTTGTTGCAGATGCTGGTGCTTCTGCTGGTGATCGGCGGAGTTGCCGGGGTTCTGGCCGGTCTTCTGGGCGTGGGGGGCGGCATCGTGCTGGTGCCGGCGTTCTTTTACGCGTTCCAGACCCTTGGCTATGACGGCCCCCAGCTCATGCAGATCTGTCTGGCGACATCCCTTGCGACGATCATCGTGACCTCGGTCCGGTCGGTGCTGAGCCACAACCGGAAGGGCGCCGTCGACTGGTCGATCCTGCGGGCATGGGCGCCGGGCATCGCCATCGGCGCCGTGCTTGGCGTGCTGGTGGCGGCAAGCCTGCGTTCGACCACGCTGCAGGGGGTGTTCGGCGGTCTCGGCCTCGTGATCGGGGCGTATCTGGGGCTGGGCCGGGCCGAATGGCGATTGGGCGCGTCGATGCCCGGCGGGATCAAGCGCGCCGTGATGTCGCCCGTTCTCGGCTTTCTGTCGGTCTTGATGGGCATAGGCGGCGGCAGTTTCGGCGTCCCGTTGATGAGCCTTTACGGCGTGGCCATCCACCGGGCCGTGGCAACGGCCGCCGGTTTCGGCGTCACGATCGCCGTGCCGTCGGTGGCGGGGTTCCTGTTTCTGGAGATCGCGCCTGAAAACCGACCGCCGCTGACCTTCGGCGCGGTCAACCTCGTTGCCTTTCTCGTGGTGATCGCCATGACGCTGATCACGGCGCCGTGGGGGGTGAAGCTGGCCCATGCGATGGATCCCAAGCCGCTGAAACGGGTTTTCGCGATTTTCCTGACGCTGGTGGCGTTGAACATGCTGAGGAGGTCACTGGGATGGTAGCGGCCTTGCTTGAAAAGGGCTGGGCGCTGTTCCCGGCCGAGCCGGCGGTGCAAGCATGGGCGGTTGACGCGCGCCGCGCCGCGCTGCCGCGGGTGAATGACCCCGAGGAACGCGCCAAGTGGCTGCAATGCGAGGGAACATGGTTCGTGGGGGTGGACACGCTGGCCAATGACGCGGCGGGCGCCGTGCCGGGCGGCGCGGCCCTGACGGGGGCGGCGATGGACGCGGCGACGCGGCTTTACGGGCAGTTGCCGCTGCATCGCGGCCAAGTGTCGGTGACCTGGCCGGGCTATCCGCGACCCCGCAAGGGGGAATCCGAGGCGGCGTTCCGCTATCGCCTGAAACGCGACGCGGCGCATGTGGACGGGCTGTTGGCCGTGGGAGAGGCGCGCCGGCGGATGCTGCGCGAGCGGCACGCCTACATTCTCGGCCTGCCGCTGACGGAATGCGACGCGGGGGCCAGCCCGCTGGTGGTATGGGAAGGAAGCCACCACGTGATGCGCGAGGCTTTCGCGCAGGCGCTCGGCGGCAGGGACGACGCCGAGTGGCGCGAGATCGACCTGACGGACGCCTACCATGCCGCGCGGCGGACGGTGTTCGAGACCTGCCCGCGCATCGAGGTCAGCGCGCGCCCCGGCGAGGCCTATCTCGTGCATCGTCACGCCCTGCACGGCGTGGCGCCGTGGGCCAGCGGCGCCCGGGCCCCGGAGGCGGGGCGCATGATTGCCTATTTCCGGCCGGAATTCCGCGCGGGCACGCGCGAGTGGTTGGAACTGCCGTGATCGCCGTGATCGTTTTTCCCTTCTCTTGACGCAATCCGGCCGCAAAATGGCGCGCGGCATGGGCGAAAAACAGGGCACCTGTCACGGGGAGCTTCATGGAGCGCGTCGCCAACAGCCTTTACCTGATCATCGCCGCGGCCGTTTTCGGCTGGACATGGGCCAGCCCCGGCGTGACGGCCGCCCATTTCGCCCGGCCGCTGCTTGATTATACCCACATGGCTGTTGGGATGTGGGCTGTAGGGGGCCTGATCCTGGTCTGCTGCGCCTTGCTGCGCCAGGCGCTGACGGGCGGGAGCGGGCCACGCCTTGCCTTTCTGCGGCACTGGGTTGCGGACCATTGGCGGGAAAGCCGGTTCGCCCACGTGCTGGGCCCGGCTCTGGCCTTCGTGGTCACCATGGCCAGTTTCACGGTTCACAAGACGGTGGCGTTACCGGCCCAAGGCTTCGGTGCGGGGTGGGATGCGGCGTTCATCGCGCTGGATCGCTGGCTTTTCCTCGGGGCTGAGCCGTGGCGTGTGTCGCATGGGGTCCTCTCGTCCGCGGAGGCGACGTGGCTGATCGACCGCATCTATCACGCGTGGTTCTACCCGATGATCCTGGCCTATGTCTTTTGCGGGCTGATGATCAGGGGGGCCTTGGCGCGGGCCTGCTACATCGCGACCTATCTTGCGAGCTGGGGCCTGATCGGGTGCGTTCTGGCTGTCGTCTTCGCATCCGCCGGACCGGTCTACGAGGGGCTGCTTTTCGAGGCGGCCGGGGAGTACGACGCGCTGTCGGCGCGCCTTGCCGCGCAATCGCAGGCAATGGGCGGGCTGGATTCCCGGCTCTATCAACAGGTCCTGCTGGAAGGCCACGAGGCGGGACGGGTGGCATTCGGGTTCGGCATTTCGGCGATGCCGTCGATGCATGTCGCGCTCGCGGCGATGTGGGCGATGCTGTTCTTCAGCCTCAACCGCTGGCTCGGCCTGCTGGGCACGGCATATACCGTCGTGATCTGGGTCGGCTCTTTTCACCTCGGGTGGCATTACGCCGCCGACGGTCTGGTGTCGGGCGGTCTTGTCGTGGTGGTTTGGGCGGCGGCCTCGGCCCTTCTCCGCCGGTTCGCGCCGGCGCCCGGGCCGTGGTATGCCCGACCGTCGCGTGCCATGCAGCCGGCCGAATGAAGCCGGGCCCTGCCTGCCACGGCGATTTGCATGGCGTGGCGCCTGCCCTCGGCCGCGCCTTGTCGGGCGGCTGAAAATGCAGGTTACAGCCTGAAACGCCCAGATTGCGCGCCAAGCCTCGGGAGGGGTGGCGACCAACGCCTGCCGGCACATATTCCTAGCGTTTTTAACCGGGGTTAATTCTGGCGTGGACTCACATCTGTAATCGTGAATGTGACGACATCGGTTCATCGAGCGTCAATTGCGCACAGTCATGAAGGACAATTGTTATGGCTACTCCAATCGACCCCACCAATGTGCAGGATTTCGACCTGCCATTGAACGACACCCCCCAGTTCACATCGACGCATGTCTTCAGCACCAATGACATCACGGGCACGTTCGGCGGCCTGACCCAGGCCGATCTGGCCGGCACCGCGCTGCCAGTGATCGATTTCTCGGCCGATCCGGTGATTGCGCAGGACGGCACCGAACTCTTCCCGATCAACAGCGAGTTCGGGTTCAACGTGAGCGATTTCTTCGGGGCGGAGCAAAAGGATTTCAACGCCGACCCCGAATACGAGGAAGGCTTCGTCGGCGATATCTTCGGCGAGGAGGGCGAGCAGATCGGTGTTGCGGTCCAGACCGCCGAGACCGATCTGTTCAAGGCGCCGTCGGGCTTCGGCACCTGGCTGGCTGGCTTGGGCGGCAACACCGTCAAGGCGTCCACCGAGCATTACACCGTGATGCAGAACGTTCTGACCGACCAGCGCTATCCCGAGGACCCGGACGCGGTGCTGAACCTGGACGACGATCTGCGGATGCACGACCTGCGCCCCGATGGCACGGGTGGGCTGTCCGAGGGCCTGCTGCATGACGCCTACCTGCTGGAGCTGACGCAGTCGCTGCAGGCGGCGATCGACAACGCGGGCAACCCCGACCAGATCGGCGTGACCGACACCGATTTCGACCGCGACGGCACCAATGATCCCTACGACATCCTGACGGTGGCCGCGCCGGACAATCCCAACGAGATGGTGGGCGCGCTGGATCTTGACCAGGACGGCACCGCCGACGTGATCGACAGCCGTCTGAACGGCTTCGGCTCGGATGCTGATATTGTTGACATCCTGGAGCCCAACGAGAGCACCGTTCTCTTCGACATCGCCTATGGCGACGACTACTCGATCACGTTGAAGGATGACGGCAAGCTGCTCTACCGCTTCGGCAACGCGGTCAAGCGGCCGACCGACGTGCGCATGGAGGCCGAACTGGAGCTTCCCGAAGAGTGGAACGCGCCCGACGACGAAAAGCCGGACCTGATCCCGCTCTACCAGATCACGTCGGCCGAGCTGGTGACGCATCACACCATCTCCAACAGCCCGAACGACCAGATCCGTCCCGAGGATTACGAGAACGAGGCCGCGATCGGCCGGCTGCCCGACTACGAGGTGCAGACCAGCCCCGATGGCGACTACTGGATCTCGACGCAGGACTTCTACGCGGGTGACGGTACCTTCTACCCCGCCGGCACCGTTCTGAAGGATCCGACCCTTCCCGGCCAGTTGCCCGGCACTGTTCTGGATGAGATCGGCGCCACCGGCGAGGATCTGGAAGAGGGCTTCACCAACGCCTATTACACCACGATGGACCGTGAGCCCTTCGAGCCGGTTCTGACCCCGGACGGGACCGATTATGACGACGCCGGGTCCGGTCCGCGCTGGCGCCTGAAGGGGCCGAAATACGGTCAGGACCTTCCCGGCGTGGAAATTCCGGTGGATCCCACCATCGAACCGCCGGCCACGCGCGACGAGGTGAAATACGAGCGCGGTGCCGAGACGCAGACCGTGCTCAACCTGCTGGACTGGGAAGGCTTCTCGCCGCTCTCGCTGTCAGCCGGTTGGCAGAACGCGGCCGGCACCGTTACCGAGAACGGCCTGAACAGGACCATGAACTTCGACGTTGCCTATTACGTCAAGGGTGAAGGCAAGCCGTCCTCGCTCTATTCGACCGAGTTGGTGATGGATTACGAGGAACTGCCGATCGCCGACGAGGGTGAAGCGATCACCGGCGGCTTCCAGGACGATATCCTGGTGGGCGAGGGCAACAACACGATGACCGGTGGCGTGGGCGAGGACGTGTTCGTCGTCTCGTATGGCAAGAACGGGGCGTCGGATGTTCTCAATTCCGACATCACCGACTTCGAACTTGGGTCTGATATCCTGGCGCTCATCGGGCTTGGCGTGACGGAAGACAACTTCGACACGCTGATCAGCCAGACGGTTGTCGGCAGCGACCTCGTCATCGATCTTGATGGCAGTACCGTCGCAACCCTCGAAGGGGTCACTACGGAACTCGAATTCGGCGAGGAAGAGTCGGATTTCCTGCTGCTGAGCCAGAGCGCGCTGATCATCGGGACCAACGATGCCGACACGCTGGTCGGTGACGCGCTCGACAACGAGATCCGCGGGCTCGACGGTGACGACACGCTGAGCGGCGGTGACGGCGACGACACGATCGAAGGCGGCGCCGGCGCCGACAGCATGGATGGTGGTGCCGGTACCGACACCCTGAGCTATACCAGCGACGATACGGGCGTGACGGTAAGGCTGTACAACGGCATAGCCTATGGCGGTGACGCGACTGGTGACACCTTTTCGGGCTTCGAGAACCTCGTGGGCGGTAGCGCGGACGACTACCTCGTCGCTGACACGACCGACAACGTCATCCGTGGCAATGATGGCGACGACTACATCAATGTCGGACGCGGCGATGACACCGCCGAAGGCGGCGCCGGAGACGACTACGTTATCGGTGGTGAAGGTGCCGACATGCTCAGTGGCGGCGATGGCATCGACACGCTCAGTTATGTCAATGACGATACCGGCGTCACCGTCAAGCTCTACAACGGTGTCGCAACCCGCGGCGATGCAGCCGGCGACAGCTTCTCGGGCTTCGAGAACCTCGAGGGAGGCAGCGCGAACGATTTCCTCACCGGCGACACGACCGACAACTTTATTTTCGGCAACGGCGGCGACGACTACATCAATGTCGGCGGTGGCGACGACACTGCCGAAGGCGGCGCCGGGAATGATACGATCCACGCCGGCGACGGCACGGATGTCATTCTCTTCAGCGGAAACCGCGCCGATTATACCATCACCGGGGATACGAGCAGCGCGACGGTCGAGGCGCTGAGCGGTGATGACGGGATCGACACCCTGTTCGGTGCCGAGTCGCTGCAGTTCGCGGATGACCTGATTTTCCTCTGAGACTGCCCGAGCCCGTGCCGGGCGCGCCCAGATTTCGGGAGCGCCCGGCACGAACAGGGCAGCTATTCGCGACATGGCAGTCCGTCCCTGTCTTCAAGACGCGATGATCGAAACGGACGTCATTTCCCGCGGCGTCACGATCCTCGCGTCGCCGCAGGAAGTGAACTGCGGCCCGGCGCAATCCCCTGCGCCGGGCCGTTTCATGTCGTATGACCGTTCCGGCGGCGCCTTGGCTGTGCCGCGGGTTCATTTGTCCCGGCGGCATGCCCGCGAATGGCCAGGCTATTGTCGGCCGGCGCGAGCGGCCCGTCCGCCGCGGCGCTTGCGCAGCAGGCCGGCGCGATCGGGCAGAGCATCCATGATTTCGCGGCGCTCATCGGGCATCATCCGCGACCAGCGGGCGATCTCGTCCATGGTCCGAAAGCAGCCCGTGCAAATCCGTGCCTCGGGATGAACGACGCAGACACGCACACAGGGGCTTTCGATCTCGTCGCGTTTCCAGGGGTCGTTGTCCGTCACGTGTTCGCCCTCATATGCCTCAGCCGGTCCAGAAGTCCCTGCAGGATATAGGACGCGGCGACACTGTCGATAACCTCGGCACGACGTCTGCGTGTCGCATCCGCTTCAAGAAGGGCCCTTTCCGCGGCGACCGTCGACAGCCTTTCGTCCCAGAAGGTGATCGGCAGCCCCGTGAGCTTCTCGAGGTTCCGGGCGAAAGCGCGGGTGGACTGGCAGCGCGGCCCCTCGCTGCCGTCCATGTTGCGTGGCAGGCCGAGAACCAGCCCCGACACCTCGCGTTCGACGGCGATCTCGAGAAGCCGCGCGGCATCAACGCCGAACTTGCGGCGCTTTATCGTCTCCAATGGGCTGGCGACCGACAACAACGCATCGGAAACCGCCACCCCGATCGTCTTGGTGCCGAGGTCGAGCCCCATGACCGCCCGCATCGGGGCCAGTTCGGCCGCGAACGCCTCCACGGTTTCATGGATCATTCGACCAACCCCGCGTCCCGCGCGGCACGTCGGAGTGTCGTCAGCGCATCCGGGTCGTCGCCGTGGGCGTCCTGCGCCGCCTGCCACGCCTCTTTCGCGCTGTCCGTATCGCCCAGCACGCCATATGCCACGATCAGCCGCGACCACTCCGCGGCGGTGCCGCCGTCACGCGCGAGCCTGTCGGACAGCCGTTGAACCATGCCCCGGATCATCGCTTGCCGATCCTCGTCCGTCATGTCCTGCGCGGCCTCGATATCGGCGGCACCGGGCCCCGGGTCGGCGGGTGCCGTTTGCCCGGGCGCGGGCGGTTGATAATCCGTCACGCCGGCACGCCATGCGACATCCTCGATCCGGCTGCGGATCGGTGCGACCCACGGCGCGTCGGGCGGGCTCTCCTCCAGCAGGCGCGACCATGTTCTGAAAGCACCGTCGGGCCTGTCGACCTGCAGAAGGTAGAGACCCAGGTAGTACCGTGCGCGCGGGTTCGACGCATCGCGCTGCAGCGCCGTGCGCAACGCCTGTTCCGCCTCGCGGCTCACGTAGCCGCCCGCGGCACTGATCATGATGTCGGCCAGCGTCGCGTAATCGTCGGCCGTCGCCGCCGCGCCCTTTGCGGCGATGACCCTCTCTTGCGCCTCGCGTGCCGCGCCCATGTTGCCGAGACGGGCCTCGTTCTGCATCAGCAAGGTCAGCCCACGGATGTCGTCCGGGCGTTGGGCGACCGTTTCGCGCAGCCGGTCCATCAGTTGCAGGAACTGGTCGTTCACCTGCGGATCGGCCGGCAGGGGCGGCGCCTGCGCCTCGGCCTCGGCCTGCGTGAGGCGGTTCGCGCGCATCGTGTCCGAGGCGGCGATGCGTGCCGCGAGCGGCAGGTCCGACGCGCCCGGTGCGCCGAGCCGGTCGTAAAGCAGCAACGATCCGCCCGCCACGATCGCCGCAAGGAGGCTCGCCAGCAGGGTACCCGACCCGCGTGTCGGCTGCCCGCCGGTTTCGCCGCCGTCGCGCAGTTGCGCGTCGGCGGCCAGTACCCGGCGCGACACCTCGGCGCGCAGGCGCTCGGCGTCCTCCTCGCCGATCACGCCGCGGGCGAGGTCGCGGTCGACCTCCTTCAGCTGGTCGCGATACACCTGCAGGTCATAGGCCGCCGGCGGCGCGGCGCCCGTGCGCCCCCGGATGAGCGTGATGCCCAGTATCGCGCCCGCCAGAAGCGCCGTTGCCGCAATGATGATCCAGAAAGTCATGACGTCTCCCGCTTTGCATCCCGTTTAGCGGCGGCGGGAGCGATTCAAAAGAGGGCAGTTTCGCACAGGCCCGCGGGCCGACCGGGCCCGCATGTCGCGAATCGATCCTTTTGCGCCGCGCGGGGTGTCTACGCGGCGCCGGTTTTGTCGCATTACGCGGGTCAGGCAGCCCGTCTGCGACCCCTCAACCGTCCGGGAGCGTCCATGAAACGTTATTCCGCCTTTGCCATCGCCCGCGAAGCCCTGAGCAACCACTTCGGGTGGGAGCGCGCCTGGGCCTCGCCCGACCCCAGGAAAAAGTACGACGCGATCATCATCGGCGCCGGCGGTCACGGGCTGGCCACCGCTTACTATCTCGGCAAGAACCACGGGATCACCAATGTCGCCATCCTTGAAAAGGGCTGGCTCGGCGGCGGCAATACCGGGCGCAACACCACCATCATCCGCTCGAACTACCTGCAGGACCCTTCGGCGGCGATATACGAGAAATCCCGCAGCCTCTACGAGACGCTGAGCCAGGACCTGAATTACAACGTCATGTATTCGCCGCGCGGCGTGATCATGCTCGCCCAGACCGAGCACGAGGTGCGCGGCTACAAGCGCACCGCGCAGGCGAATGCCCTGCAGGGCGTCGACACCGAGTTCATCTCGCCCGCCCGCGTCAAGGAGATCGTGCCGATCATCGACCTCGAAGGCCCGCGCTACCCCGTTCTGGGCGGGCTGTGGCAGGCGCGGGCGGGCACCGCGCGCCATGATGCGGTGGCATGGGGATATGCGCGGGCCTGCAGCGCCATGGGCATGGACGTGATCCAGAAATGCGAGGTTACCGGCATCCGCCAGCAGGGCGGCAAGGTGACCGGCGTGACCACCAACCGCGGCGATATCGGCTGCGACAAGCTGGGGATCGTGGTGGCCGGGCATTCGGGGCAACTGGCCGACATGGCCGGGTTCCGCCTGCCCATCGACTCGGTCGCGCTTCAGGCACTGGTCTCGGAGCCCGTCAAGCCCTGCATGGACTGCGTGGTGATGGCTAATACAGTGCACGGCTACCTCAGCCAGTCCGACAAGGGCGAGATGGTCATCGGCGGCGGCGCGGACGGGTACAACAATTTCACCCAGCGCGGCAGCTTCCACCATGCCGAGGAAACGGTGCGCGCGCTGTGCGAGACCTTCCCGATCATCTCCCGGCTCAAGATGCTGCGGCAATGGGGCGGCATCGTGGACATGACCGGGGACCGGTCGCCCATCCTCTCGCGAACCCCCCTGCAGGGCTGTTTCATCAACTGCGGCTGGGGCACCGGCGGCTTCAAGGCGATCCCGGGATCCGGCTGGGGGTTCGCCGAGCTGATGGCAAAGGGCCAGTCGCCGCTTTGCGACGCCTTCTCGCTCGACAGGTTCCGCGAAGGCCGGTTCATCGACGAGAGCGTGGCGGCCGGGGTGGCGCATTGATGGTGTTTCTTCTCGGTCGAAATACCCCGGGGGAGCCGCCCGACGGGCGGCGGGGGCAGCGCCCCCTCCAGCAGACGAAAAGGACGCGCACATGCTGAAACTCACTTGTCCGAACTGCGGCGTCACGGCCGAGGAAACCGAGTTCGCCCCGGGCGGCGAGGCGCATCTCAGGCGCCGGGGCCCCGGCGCCTCGGAGGACGACTTCCACGCCTACCTCTTCGACAAGGTCAATCCGAAGGGCGTTCATTTCGAACGCTGGCGGCATGCCAATGGCTGCGGCAAGTGGTTCCATGCCGCGCGCTGCACGGCAACGCTCGAGGTATTCGGCACCTACGGTGCGCAGACCGTCGCGCCCCCGCGGGAAATCAAGGACAAGATCTCGGCCCGGCGGCCGGGCTGGAGCTGGAGAGAGTTCGCATGAGCACACGTCTGGCCACGGGTGGCCGTCTTCTGGACACCGGGCGCGCCCTCAACTTCACCTTCAACGGCAAGCGCCTGACGGGGCATCCGGGCGACACGCTCGCCTCGGCGCTGCTGGCCAACGACCAGATGCTGGTGGGACGCTCCTTCAAGTACCACCGCCCGCGCGGCATCGTCGCCAGCGGGGCGGAGGAACCCAACGCGCTGGTCGGGCTCGGCGAAGGTCCGCAATTCGAGCCCAACCAGCGCGTCACCACGACCGAGCTGTTCGACGGGCTGACCTGCGCCAGCCAGAACCACTGGCCGAGCCTCGACTTCGACATCGGCGTGCTGAACGACCGGCTGTTCGCGCGGTTCCTGACCGCGGGCTTCTATTACAAGATGTTCATCCATCCGCGGCCCTTCTGGAAACATGTCTACGAGCCGTTCATTCGCCGCTCCGCCGGTCTGGGCAAGGCGCCGGAACATCGCGACGAGGACCGGTACGAGCATTTCCACGCCTTCTATGACGTCGTCGTGATCGGCGGCGGAGTGGCCGGCCTGCAGGCCGCGCGCGCCGCGGCAGAGGCTGGCGCGACGATCCTTGTCATGGAACAGTCGCCGCATTGGGGCGGGCGCGCGCCGGTTGATGGCGGCACGGTTGCCGGGCAGGGCGTGGACGTGTTCGTGGACGAAACCGTGGCCGCCCTGTCGGGCATGCCCAACGTCACGCTGCGCACCCGCATGATGGGCGCGGGGGTGTACGATCATGGCTACCTGCTGGGCTACGAGCGCGTGCGCGACCATGAACCGGGGGCGCCGGGCCCGCGTCACCGCCTGTGGCGGATCCGGGCCGGGCAGATCGTGACCGCGACCGGGGCGATCGAGCGACCGCTGAGCTTTGCGGGCAATGACGTGCCGGGCGTTATGCTGGCCTCGGCCATCCGCGATTACGCGGTGAATTACGCCGTCTCGGCAGGCGATCGCACGGTCGTCGTGACCAACAACGACGATGCGTACCTTACCGCGATTGCCCTGAAAAAGTCGGGGCTGGAAGTGCCCATGATCCTTGACGCGCGGGCGTCGGGCGGCGGCAGGCTGGCCGCCGAGGCGCGTGCCATGGGCATTCGCGTCGAGACCGGCAAGGGCATTGCCAAGGTCAAGGGGACCAAGCGCGTCGAAGGCATCGCGATCTGCGCGCAGGCGGGCGAGGGCGCCGTTCTGGAAGAGATCAAGTGCGATGCCGTGGCCATGTCTGGCGGCTGGTCGCCCGTGGTGCACCTGTGGTCGCATTGCGGTGGCAAGCTGCTCTGGGACGAGGCGCAGGCGCATTTTCGCCCGGACGCGGACAAGGCCCCCACCGGCGACGACGGCGAGCCTTTCGTCATCGCGGCGGGCAGCGCGAACGGGCATCTCGATCTTGCGGGCGTGCTGGCGGATGCGCATGCGGCCGGGCGGGCGGCCGCCAGCGCCACCGGCCACGACGCCGCCGCGTCGCCGGCGCCGGATGCAGAAGTGCAGGAGGCCGCCGCGATCGAGCCTGTCTGGCTGATGCCGCAGGGGGCCAACATCAAGCTGCGCATGAAAAGCTGGTTGGACTACCAGAACGACGTGAAGGTGTCCGACGTGCAACTCGCCGCGCGCGAGGGGTTCGAGAGCGTCGAGCACGCCAAGCGGTACACCACGCTGGGCATGGCCACGGACCAGGGCAAGCTGAGCAATATCAACGGCCTTGCGATCCTGTCGGACAGCCTCAACCAGCCCATTCCGCAGACAGGCACCACCACGTTCCGCCCGCCTTACACGCCGATCACGCTTGCGGCGATCGCCGGTGAGGCCAAGGGCCGGACATTCCAGCCCGTCCGCCGGACCCCGATGCACGGATGGCACGAGGAGAACGGCGCGGATTTCGAACCCGTCGGCCACTGGCGCCGGCCGTATTGCTATCCGAGGGATGGCGAGAGCCGCCATGACGCCGTCAACCGCGAGATCACGCAGACGCGGCAAAGCCTTGCGCTGCTCGATGCCTCGACGCTGGGCAAGATCATCGTGAAAGGCCCCGATGCGGGCACGTTCATGGACATGCTCTACACGAACATGATGTCCACGCTGAAACCGGGGCGCTGCCGCTACGGGCTGATGTGCAACGAGAACGGGTTTCTCATGGATGACGGTGTCGTCGCGCGGCTCGATGACGAGACGTTCCTGTGCCACACGACGACGGGCGGGGCAGAGAGCGTCCATGCCCACATGGAGGAGTGGCTGCAGACCGAATGGTGGGACTGGAAGGTCTACACCGCCAACGTGACCGAGCAATACGCGCAGGTCGGCGTTGCCGGTCCGAATGCCCGCAAGGTTTTGCAGAAGCTGACCGACGATGACATCTCGGCCGACGGGCTGGCCTTCATGGGCTGGAAGGAGATCATGGTCGCGGGCATCCCGGCGCGGGCATTCCGCATCTCGTTCGCCGGGGAGCTTTCGTTCGAACTGGCGGTCCCGGCCGGCCGCGGGCGGGTGCTGTGGGACAGGCTGATGGACGCGGGTGCCGAGTTCGGCGTCATGCCCTACGGGACCGAGGCCATGCACGTGATGCGCGCCGAGAAGGGCTTCATCATGATCGGGGATGAGACAGACGGCACCGTGATCCCGCAGGATCTCAACATGCAGTGGGCCATCTCCAAGAAGAAAGACGACTACCTCGGCAAGCGTGCGCAGGAACGTACGCACATGGCGGACCCGGACCGCTGGAAACTGGTGGGGCTGGAGACCGAGGACGGCGCGGTGCTGCCCGACGGTGCCTACGCCACGGCCCCGGGCACCAACGCGAACGGGCAGCGCAACGTTCAGGGGCGCGTGACCTCGACCTACCATTCGCCGACGCTGGGCCGGGGCATCGCCATGGGTCTGGTGCATCATGGCCCGGACCGGATGGGCGAGGTTCTGGAATTTCCGAAGGTGGACGGCACGGTGATGCGGGCGCGGATCGTCGATCCGGTCTTCTTCGACAGGGATGGGGAGAAACAGAATGTCTGACGCGATAAGCGCCCTGCCGGGCGCGGTCCATGACGGATGGGTGAAGGTAACGGAAACCGGGCTCCAGGGCATGATCACGCTGCGCGCGGATCCGGGATCGGCCGCGGTCAAGCAGGCCGTGACGGGGGCCGCGGGCACGGACGTGCCGGGGCAGCGTGGGATCGTCGCGTCGGGCGACAGGGCCGTTGCATGGATGTCGTCCGACGAGCTGTTGATCATGGTGCCGTACCCCGAGGTGGCGGGCGTGCTCGCCGCGCTCGAAGAAGCGCTTCGGGGTGAGCATTTCCTTGCCGTCAACGTCTCGGACGCCCGGGCGGTTTTCGACCTGCACGGCGCGGGGCTTCGGGAAGTCGTCGCCAAGCTCTGCCCGGTGGACATGGCGCCGGGGGCGTTCGAGCCCGGCGAGATACGGCGGACACGTATGGCGCAGATCCCGGCAGCGATCTGGATGACGGGCGCCGAGTCCTTGCGTGTCGTGTGTTTCCGGTCGGTGGCGCAATACGCGTTCGACCTGCTTCGCGACGCGGCCGCGCCGGGGGGGGAGGTCGGAGTTTTCGCCTAGACCGGATCGGGGCCGTGGCCGAGTTTTTCGCTCGGAAATTCGGTGCAACGGCCTTGACCTCGGCCCGGCAACGCACCCATGTATCCCCATAGGATTTTGCAACAGACAGGGAGCCCGACAAATGGCTTTTGAACTTCCCGATCTACCCTATTCGCACGACGCGCTCGCCGATCACGGCATGAGCCGCGAGACGCTGGAATACCACCACGACATCCACCACAAGGCGTATGTCGACAATGGTACCAAGGCCATTGCCGGTACCGAGTGGGAAGGAAAACCGGTCGAGGAGATCATCAAGGGCACCTACGATCCGAAAGCCGTGGCGCAGAGCGGGATTTTCAACAACGCGTCGCAACACTGGAACCACACCCAGTTCTGGGAAATGATGGCGCCGGGCGGCAGCGGTATGCCGGGAGAGTTGGAAAAGGCGCTGCATGAGGCGTTTGGCTCGGTTGATGAATTCAAGTCGCAATTCGCGGCGGCCGGCGCCGGTCAGTTCGGGTCGGGGTGGGCCTGGCTTGTCAAGGACACCGATGGCAGCCTCAAGGTGACCAAGACCGAGAACGGCGTGAACCCGCTGTGCTTTGGCCAGACGGCGCTGCTGGGGTGTGATGTCTGGGAACACTCCTATTACATCGATTTCCGCAACAAACGCCCCGCGTATCTGGACAATTTCCTGAACAACCTCGTCAACTGGGAAAACGTCGCCTCGCGGATGTGAACCGCCCGGATCGAGACATGCACGCCCCCCGGTCCCTTTGCGGAGCGGGGGGCTTTCCTTTTCAGGCGCATGGCCCGGGCTTGACACCGGTCAAGGCGACCGTCCCGTCGCCCGGGCATGATCGCCGGCACACGGGCCGCCCGAGCCCGGCAGGATGACAAGGAGAGCTGCAAGATGGCTACACTCACCAACGGCACATGGGTTCTGATCGCGGACGGCGAAAAGGCGCTGTTCCTGCGCAATGAACTCGATGCACAGAACCCGAACCTCGAAGTCGTGCGCAAGCAGGCGCAGGACAACCCCGCGAGCCGTGAGCAGGGCGCGCACAAGCCCGGTCGGATGGACGATATCGGCGCGGGGCAACGCTCCGCGATGGAGGATACGGACTGGCATGAACTGGCCAAGGCAAGGTTTGCCGACGATCTTGCCGACAAGCTTTACGAGATGGGGCACCGGGGTCAGTTCGAGCGCATCGTGCTTGTCGCCCCGTCACGGGTTCTGGGCGAGTTACGCGACAAGCTGCACAAGGAAGTGCGGGAAAAGGTGGTGGCGGAACTGGCCAAGGACCTGACGAACCATCCCCTCGACAAGGTTGAGAAACTGCTGAAGTCGGAACTGGACCCGAGGCTTTGATCCGCCGCTTTTGGTCTTTCGCCTTGCCAATCGCGCCCGCTTGGGTGAGGTGAAGCAGGCAGGCAGGGCGAGGGAGCGGGAATGAACGAGGCGTCAAAGGGCGTGATGGCGATGGTGGCGGCCTGCACCATCTGGGGGCTGTCGTCGATCTATTACAAGGCGTTGGCACATGTCCCGCCGATCGAGGTGCTGGCGCACCGCACGATATGGTCGCTGGTGTTCTTCGCGCTCATCTTGACAGCGCAGGGCCGGCTGGGCGTGCTGCGGGCCGCGATCTCCGACCCCAAGTCGCGGTGGCGGATCGCGCTTGCCGCGCTCTTCATCTCCTTCAACTGGTTCCTGTTCATCTGGTCGATCCAGAGCGGCAAGGCGGTCGAGGCCTCGCTGGGGTATTACATATTTCCGCTCGTGGCTGTCTTGCTCGGGACCGTGGTGTTCGGCGAACGGTTGAGCGCGGCGCAATGCGTGGCTGTCGGTCTTGCGGTGGTCGCGGTGGCCCTGCTGACTGCCGGGCTGGGCGTGGCGCCGTGGGTCTCTCTCCTGCTGGCGGCAAGTTTCGGGCTTTACGGCGTCGTCAAGAAGGGGCTCGATATCGGGCCGGTCGTGTCGGTCACGGGGGAGGTGTTGCTCCTGGGGCCGATGGCGCTGACGGTGCTTGGCGCGATCCACCTGGGCGGTAGCGGGGCCTTTGGCCGCGACATGGCGGAATCGGGGATGCTGGCCTTTTCGGGGCTGCTCACCGCGACGCCGCTGATCCTGTTCAGCTATGCCGCGCGGCGGGTCGCCTTCGCGACGGTGGGCCTTGTGCAGTATCTCAACCCGACGCTGCAATTCCTTGTCGCGACGTTGCTGTTCATGGAACCCTTCACGCCGTGGCACGGTATCGCCTTCGCCATGATCTGGACGGCGCTGGCCGTATTCTCGGTCGCGACCCTGCGTCAGGACAGGGCGGCGCGCAGGGCCGCGGGCACCTGATCGGGCTGGTCCACGACCCGGAACATTTCGCGCAAACCGGCGCCGGCAAATCCCTCGTCGATCAGGTGGTCAAGAAGCGCGACCAGCTTGTCCCAGTATCCCCGCGTGTTCAGCAGCACGATGGGCTTGTCGTGCAGCCCGAGCTGCCGCCATGTCAGCACCTCGAAGAATTCATCGAGCGATCCGGCGCCGCCGGGCATCACCACGATGGCGTCCGAATTCATGAACATGACTTTCTTGCGCTCATGCATGGTTTCGGTGACGACATGGCGCGCAAGGTCCTGTTTTGCGGCCTCGCGCGTGACAAGGTGGGCGGGGATGACGCCAAGGGTGTCACCGCCCGCCGCCTGCGCGGCCCGGGCCGCTTCGCCCATCAGCCCGATGTCACCCGCGCCGTAGACCAGCCGCCAGCCTTCGGCGGCCAGCAACCCGCCGATTTGCGCCGCCGCGGTCATGTAGGCGGGGGAATTGCCCGACCGTGCGCCGCAGAAGACACAGACAGATCGTGCCGTCATCGGATCGCTCCTGTTTTTCAGAGGCTTGCTTTGACCCTTGATAGCCATGTTGGTATGGTCGAACAACCGTGCAGCATGCCTCGACACGCGGGGAAGGAAATCAATGAGCAAGTTGTCAGGATTGGCTGGGGGGCCGAGCCTGGCTCTTACGGCCGCGGCTGGCGCCGCGGTTGTGGGTGCCGGTCTTTATTTCGCGGGCGTTTTCACGCCCCTGCAGACCCGGTCGCCCGTGGACCCGGAAACGGCTGACGCGCCTGCTGATGATGCGCGGGGCGCGCCGCAAGACATGTCCACCGACCAGGCCGTGCCGGCTGTCGAGGCGGACAGCAAGCAGGACGCCGGGGCCGAGGCGACGCCCCCTGTCGAGCCGGCATCGACGCCCGCCGTGCCGACCCCGCCCAGTATCGACACCTTCCGCCTGGAGGCGGACGGGCAAATGCTCGTGGCTGGCCGTACCGAGCCGGGATGGCAGACGTCGATCCTCGTTGATGACGAAACGCGCGGTAAGGTCAGCCCCGATACCAGCGGGCAATTCGTGCAGTTCATGGACTTGACTGCTAGCACGCGGCCGCGCGTTCTGTCGCTGCGGATGCGGTCGGCGGAAACCGGCGAGGAAATCCTGTCGCGCGATGAAATCATCATCGCCCCGACACCGACCCCTGTGCCACGATCACGCGACGTGGCCGATGCCGACATGCCCGCGGAGAACACACAGACGCTGACAGGTGCGCCGCGCGGGGAACCCGCCATGCCGGCGCCGGCCGAGGCCGAGGATGCGCCGGAGGCGGTCGCCACGGTTGCCGAGCCTGCGCCGACGGACATGACGAAGCCGGGTGCTGAACCTCGGGACGCCGAAAGGACAGGGGACACGGCGCCGCCGGATGCCGATGAAACCGGCAGTGCCGCCTTGGAGGACGCGCCGCGGGACCTGGCACAAACGGCCGAGCGATCACCCGAACCCGGTTCGGACACGCATGCGGCAGCGCCGCGGGATGGTGCGTCGCTGGCGGATGACACGGAGGCGGGTGTTCCGGCCGTCACGGACGTGACGACGACAGAGGTCGAACCCGAGAAAGCGCCGCCCCAGGCGGAAACGACCGCGCCGGACTTGTCGCCATCGGCGGCGCCGGAAACCGCCGCCGCGCCCGTCACGCCGGATGCGTCGCAACCCGCGCAGCCGCGGACACAGGCGGTGCTCCTGTCCGATGAAAGCGGGGTGCGTGTTTTGCAGGCGCCCGACGGCGCGGGCCAAGCGCCCGACGTCATGTCGAGCGTTGCACTTGATGCGATCACCTACAATGCCGCGGGCGAGGTTCAGTTGTCGGGCCGCGCGGCGGGCGGCGGCTTCGTGCGGGTCTACCTTGACAACGCGCCTGTCACCATGGCGCGCATCGACGCGGACGGGAACTGGCGATCGGACCTGCCCGAGGTCGACACCGGTGTTTACACGCTGCGGATCGACGAGGTCGATGCGGCAGGGAACGTGACGTCCCGGGTCGAGACGCCTTTCAAGCGCGAGGACGCCGATACGCTGGCCCGTGCCGGGGCCGAGCTGGGCCAGCGCAAGGTGGCCGCGGTGACCGTGCAACCGGGCAATACCCTGTGGGGTATTTCCCGGCGGAATTACGGCGAGGGCATCCTGTACGTCCGTATCTTCGAGGCCAACCGTGAACGCATCCGTGATCCGGACCTGATTTATCCCGGACAGGTCTTCACGATCCCCGAATGATGGCCGGGCTGGTCTTCGCGGCCCCGGCAATCTAGGTGGGGTGGGAATGATTGTTCCACTTGCCAAGGCTCCCTGATGCGCCGCACCAACATGACGACGACCGATATGCCCGCCGATGGATGGCGGACCATCCGGCGCGTCGCGCCGTATCTCTGGCCCGAGGGACAGCGGTGGGTCAAATGGCGCGTTGTTCTGGCCTTGGCGGCGTTGTTCGTCGCCAAGCTGGTCGCGGTGGGCACGCCGTATTTCTACAAGGCGGCCGTCGATGCGCTGGCCGGCGAGGGCGAGGCGGCCGCGTGGATGCTGGCCTTCGGGGCCGTGGGCCTGACCGTGGCCTACGGCATGGCGCGGTTGATGAACGTTGGGTTCCAGCAACTGCGCGACGTGATCTTCGCCCGGGTGGCGCAGCGTGCCTTGCGTCAACTGGCGCTGCAGACCTTCCGCCACATCCACGCGATGTCGCTGAGCTATCACCTCTCGCGCAAGACCGGCGGGCTGAGCCGGATCATCGAGAGGGGCGTGAAGGGCGTGGAATTCCTGCTGCGCTTCCTGCTGTTCTCGATCGGGCCGCTGGTTCTGGAACTTCTGCTGATCGGGATCGTCCTGTGGACGCTGTTCGATATCTGGTATCTCGTCGTCGTGGCGGGCGTGATCGGGGCTTATATCGCCTTTACCTTCAAGGTGACGGAATGGCGGGTGAAGCTGCGCAAGCGGATGAACGATCAGGACACCGACGCGAACCAGAAGGCCATCGACAGCCTGCTGAATTTCGAGACGGTCAAGTATTTCGGCGCCGAGGACCGCGAGGCGGCCCGTTACGACGCCGCCATGCGCGGCTACGAGACGGCAGCGCTGCAAACATCCTATTCGCTGGCGTTCCTGAATTTCGGCCAGTCGCTGCTGATCACCGGCGGGCTGGTGATTGTCATGGTCATGGCCGCCATCGGCGTGCAGTCGGGCACGATGACGGTGGGCGATTTCGTGATGGTCAATGCTTACATGATCCAGATCACGATGCCGCTCAATTTCCTCGGAACGGTTTATCGTGAAATCCGGCAATCGCTGGTGGACATGGGCGAAATGTTCGGCCTGCTTGAACAGGCCCCCGACGTGAGCGACAAGCCCGGCGCGCGGGACCTCGACGTGAGGGGCGGCGCCGTGGAATTCGACGGCGTGTGTTTCGGGTATGATGCGCAGCGGCCGATCCTGACGGACCTGGACCTGCGCGTCGCCGCGGGCGAGACGGTTGCCGTGGTGGGGCCGTCCGGCTCGGGCAAATCGACGATCGGCCGCCTGCTGTTCCGGTTCTACGACGTGCAGCGCGGGGCGATCCGGATCGACGGGCAGGACCTGCGCGATGTGACGACGTCAAGCCTGCATGGCGCGATCGGCGTCGTGCCGCAGGATACGGTGCTGTTCAATGACACGATCGGCTACAATATCGGGTATGGTCGCGGCGACGCCACGCAGGCCGATATCGAGGCCGCTGCGCGCGCCGCGCAACTGCACGACTTCATCACCGACTTGCCGGAGGGGTACGAGACGCAGGTCGGTGAAAGGGGGCTCAAGCTGTCGGGGGGCGAGAAGCAGCGGGTCGGAATCGCCCGCACGCTGCTCAAGGATCCGCCGATCCTGTTGCTGGACGAGGCCACGAGCGCCCTTGATACCGAAACCGAGCAGGATATCCAGGGCGCCCTGAGGAATGCCGGGGCGGGGCGGACGGTCATCACCATCGCCCACAGGCTCAGCACTGTTGCCGATGCGGACCGTATTGTCGTCCTCGAAGATGGTCGCGTCGTCGAAACCGGCAGCCATGCCGACCTTCTGGCGCGGCGAGGCCGGTATGCCGCGCTCTGGCAGCGGCAGCAACACGAGAATGCCGCCTGATTCCGCTTGCCCACGCAACTCCCGCGTGGCGCCATTTTTTGACCACGCTTTCGGTTTTATGTGCGCCCGAGTGAATTGACGGGTTTACGCGGTATGCCGAACCGGGCTTTCCTGATTTGCGGGCTTTTCGCCCTTGAAATGATCCTGATCGTGGTCGCTTTCCAGGTCCTCGCATCGGTCGAGTGCCGGCAGACCTCGATCGAGCTTGCCTGCCGCGGGCTGCGGGGCGCGGTTGTCCGCACGCTCTGTCTCGGGGCCCTGCTGGGTGTCTATCTCTGGGCGCGGGCGCCCGCGCGCGCGGCCTTCGCGCAGATGGTGGACACGCGGGCCGGCGGCCGTGGCTGGGGAATACTGCATCTGCTGGCGGTTGTCGGTGTCTTCGTGCCGCTGCTCGTTGTCGACGATGCCCGGATGAACGCGGATTTCGGGGTGGTCTTCCCGGTGCTCGTGCTCGGGGCGGCGGTTGCAGTTCTTGCCGGGCTTTTCTGGCTGGCGGCGCCAGGTGATTGGCACGGCTGGCTCCGGGCGCGGCGCGGCCCGCTTCTGGGGCTTCTGGCATTGGCGCTGCTGCTGCCGGAACTGGCGCGGCTGATCGGTCCGATCTGGTATTGGCAATGGTTGACCATGGCCACGTTCGAAAGCGTCGCCGCGCTCATGGGCCTGTTCGTGGATGAATTGCTGATCGTGCCCGAAAGGCAGGCGATCGGCACGCGAAATTTTCTCATATCGGTGGCCGACACGTGCTCGGGCGTCGAAGGGTTCGCGCTCATCACCGCCTTTCTGGGCATCTACGCGCTGCTGTTCCGGGACCGGTTGCACATGGTGCGGTTCTGGGCCGTGGTGTGGCCGCTAGCCCTGATGGCGAGCTGGTCCTTCAACGTGCTGCGGATCACGGCGCTTATGCTGATCGGCACCTTCGCGTCGCCCGAGCTTGCCCAGAACGGGTTTCACAGTTTCGCCGGCTGGCTTTTCTTCATCCTTCTGGCGTTTGGCGTGCTGGTGGTCGTCAACCGCGTGACATGGCTTCAGAAAGGGCCGGGCATGGCCGCCCCTGACGGGTTCAGCTTGGCCGAGGATGCGGCCGCGGCGCGGATTCTGCCCTTTATCGTGTTCATGCTGTCCGGCGTGCTGGCGCAGGCCTTCTGGACCGAGCCGGCCCGTGCCTACCCGCTGCAGGCGGGGCTGATGTTCCTCGCGCTATGGTGGGTGCGCCGGCCATTGCGTGACGTTGTCAGGAAACCGGGTGCGATGGCAATCGTCGCGGGGGCGGCCATCGGTGCAGGCTGGATCTGGATGGCCCCGGGATCGGACGGCATGTCGCCGGCGCTTGCCGCGCTGACGCCCGCCATGTTCGGGCTGTGGGCCGCCGCGCGCATCGTCGGGACAGTGGTGTTTGTCCCGGTGATCGAGGAATTGTTTTTCCGCGGCTACCTGCAGGACAGGATTGATGGTGATGGCTGGCCGCGCAAGTTGATCGCCATCATCCTGCCGACCGCGCTTTTCGCGCTGTTGCACGGACGGTGGCTGGAGGCCGGCGTGGCAGGCGTGGTTTTCGGCCTGCTTTACATGCGCAGTGGGCGGCTGGCCGATGCCGTTGCCGCCCACGCGGTGGCCAATGCGATCATCGCGATCGTCGCGGCAATGCGCGGTGATTGGGCGCTGATCTGACGGCGTGACGTCAGGCGCGGCGGCGCTTGATTTCCCATGCCAGCAGCAGCATGCCCAGAACCGCCCCCATGGCCATAAGGCCGCTGGACGCGTCGATCTCGGGCACCGCGGTTTCGGTGTTGTCGCGCTGACAATACCATCCGTAAAAGCGGCAGTAGAAGTCGGTGATGCTTTGGGCCGACACGGATGCGGCACTGGCGGTGTAGGCTGCGGCCGATGCGACCGACGTTGCAAACAATTTTCTCATTATTGGACCCCCGGTGTTGAGTTGCCTCATGATTGCCACGTAGTTGCCATTTTTCCTAGGAAATTCTGCTACTTGGCATTATTTCACGAACAAACACACGATCACCGCGCCATTGTTTCCGAAAGCGGGTGCATTCGGCGTGACGCCAGCGGCGACGACCCGGCGAATCAAGTTGCGGGATCATTCGGCGGCGCGTAGCGGATTGCCGTCAGTGGGTGCGGCGTCGTCATCGCCAGAGTCCGGCGCCCCGGTATCGCGGGACCTGAGTACCCGCTTGAGGTCGGCCAGTTCGGGGCCATCGCCGGTGTCGTCCACGTAGCCCGTGTCGCGGGTGCGCTCGTCTTCCCAGATGAGTTCCGGGGCCCGCGTATGACGGGCGGCGCGGTTCAAGGCCCAGTCACGCGCCGCGCGGCTGCCGCGGCCCATCGACACCATGGCCATCAAGCGTGCGGCCCACTCGACATAGGTCGTGGCCCAGACACGCAACGCCAGCATGGACGGCGTGAACACCAGTGTCAGGATCGTCGCGATGCCGAGGCCGAAGACGACTGCCGTCGCCAGTTGTTTCCACCAGAGGGCCGTCGGGCTGTTGAAGGAGTAGCCGCCGGCGATGAAATCGAGGCTGAGCCCGAACATCATGGGCGCAAGGCCGGCCATGGTGGTGATCGTTGTCAGCAACACGGGGCGTATCCGTGCCTCGGCCGTTCTGATGATCGCCTCGATCCGCGGCATGTAGCGGGAAAATTCCTGGTAGGTGTCGATCAGCACGATGTTGTTGTTCACCACGATGCCCGCGAGGGCGACAATGCCCGTCCCGGTCATGATGATCGAGAAGGGCTGGTTCATGACCAGCATGCCGATCAGGACCCCGGTGGTGGACAAGACCACGGCCAGCAGAACGAGCACCGCGTTGTAGATGCTGTTGAACTGCGCCAGAAGGATGATGAACATCAAGGCAAGCGCGCCGGCGAATGCCTTCTGCAGGAAGGCGCCGGACTCCTCCTGGTCCTCCTGGTCGCCAGTCCATTCGTATTCCAGCCCGCTCGGCGCGACGCCGCTTTCCAGCCACTCCGTCAGGTGCGCGATCCGTTCGTTGGCGGTCAGCGGCACCGCGCCATCACCGGTCCCGCCGGTTGTCAGCCCCTCGATCACGCCGGCCTTGACGTCGAAATACCGGGTCTGGTCGACACGGTCGATCTGGGCGAGTTTCCGGACCGGTTCACGGCTGATGAAGTTCGACAGCGGAACAAGGCCCTGAGCGGTCCGGATCTTGAGCGTGTCGAGCGTTGACAGCACGCGGTCACGTTCGGGCAGGCGCACGCGGATCTCGATCTCCTCGTCGCTGGACGGCACACGCATCGTGTCGAGAAGGATGCCCCGTGTCACCAACTGGACCATCGCGCCGACCGTCGCCACGTCGGCGCCGAAACGGCCGGCCTTCTGGACGTCCACGTCGATCTGCCAGTCGATGCCGGGCACGGGCAGGGTATCCTCGATCAGCTTGAGGCCGCGGGTCTCGTCGAACTTTTCCCGCACGTCACGCGTGAAGGACAGAAGTTTTTCCCAGTCATCGCCCTTGATGCGCAGATGCACCGGCTTGGCCGAGGCCGGCCCCCGTTCGAGCGCGAGGATTTCCGTCTTGATGCCGGGGATTTCCGCCAACTCGGCCGTCAGTTCGTCAATGGTACGGTCGCCATCGTTTCTTGGCGCCGTGATGTCGCGTGTCACGTCGTAGTCCACGAAGGGCAGGGTGAACCACGTTTCGGTCGTGGTCGGGCGATCCTCCCAGGGGATCATCTCGAGCTGTACCTGCCCGATCGTGTCCAGCGGCGGTTGGGCGCCGCCCGTGTTGTTGTTCAGCCCGCCATCGCCGGCAAAGGCGAAGGCGTTGCGCACGTTGGGATGCTCCAGGACGATGTCCTCGACCTGCTCGACAAGCGCGTCCTTCTGATCGATCGAGAGGTTGCCGCGCGCGCGCACGTAGACGATCGCGTTCTCGGGCTCGGATTCAACGAAGAACTCGGTGCCGTTGTTATTGTTCATGTAATAGATCAGCACCGATCCCACGAGGACGAAGATGATGCAGAACGCCAGCAGCGGCGCAACGGGATTGCCCGTGATCGCCTGTATCGCCCAACCGAACGGCGACCGGCGGTGGCCCGCCGCGACCTTGTCACGGCGGCGCGGAAGCACTGTGCGACCCAACAGGCGGAACGCGTTGCCGAAACGCCGCCCGATCGCCATGAGGCCCAGAAGTATCGCGACGACACCCGTTATCGCGCCGGCCGCCAGCGCGACAACCCCCAGCAGCAAGCCGAAAACGGTCGCCAGTGTCGGGATTACCGATCCGACGATGCGGGCGCCGTCCATGGCAGCGAACCTGTCGGCCACCGTTTCCAGCAGCGGCGGCGCACCCGCCCCCGCAAGCGCCAGCGCCCCGCCCGCGAGCGGGAAAAGCAGGATGTGCCAAAGCCAGAACCCGCTGGCGATCTGGTCGATGCGCGTGGTGAACCAGCGTTCCAGCCGCCCGGTCACGCCGCCCATCACCGGCAGATAGACAAGCGCCACCAGGAGGGAGGCGGACAGAACGAAGATCAGCGTGACCGGAAGCATGCCCATGAATTCACCCGGCACGCCGGGCCAGAAAAGCATCGGCAGGAAAGCGCAAAGTGTTGTCGCTGTGGAACTGACCACGGGCCAGAACATCCGCTTGGCCGCGGCGACGTAGGCGTGCATCGGGCCTTCGCCGTCCGCGATGCGCTTGTCGGCGTACTCCACGACGACGATCGCGCCGTCCACCAGGATCCCGACGGCGAGGATGAGCCCGAACATCACGATGTTGGAAACGGCCACGCCCATCAGGGCCAGCAGCGCGAAACACAGAAGGAAGGAGGTGGGAATCGCAAACCCCACCAGCAGCGACGGCCGCAGCCCGAGCGCGGCCAGCGTGACGAGCATGACCAGCGCGATGGCCGTGAGCACCGAACCCTCCAGCTGCTTGACCATCGACTCCACCGTGCGGGACTGATCATTCGAGGTGCCCACCTGCACCGCCGCGCGCAATTGCTCGGGCCAGCCCCGCTCGGCATTGGCGACGGTTTCGCGGACAAGGGCGGCCGTGTCGATGATGTTGAAGCCCTTGCGCTTGACCACCTGCAGCGCGACCGTTTTCTCACCGTTGAAGCGTGCGGTGCCCAGCCTGTCCTCGAAGGTCAGGTTGATGCGGGCCAGATCGCCCAGCGTCACGACGCGATCGCCGTTGGTCTTGATCGGCAGGTCATAGATGTCGCGGGTTTCGTCAAAGGACGACGGGATCTTGACCGAGAACGCGCCTTGCGATGTCTCGACCTCTCCTGCCGCGATCAACTGGTTGTTGTTCTGCACGACGTTGATCAGTTCGGGCGCCGTGACGTTGTAGGCTTCCAGCCTCAGCGGGTCGATGACGACCTCGACCATTTCGTCGCGGTTGCCGGCCAGCCCTGCCTCCAGCACGGGCTCCAGCGCTTCCAGCCGGTCCTGCAGGTCCCGCGCCAGCCGCGCCATGGTGCGTTCCGGCACGGCGCCGGACAGGTTCACGATGATGATCGGGAACTCGCTGAAATTCACCTCGTTGAGTGTGTATTTCTCCGCGCCCTCGGGGAATTCGGCCTCGGCCGCGTCCATTGCGTCGCGCACGTCGGCAAGTATCTTGGTCTTGTCCCAGCCGAATTCGAATTCCATGGCGACGCCGGCATAATTCTCGGCGGCGGTGCCGGTCATTTCCTTCAACCCGTCCAGATCGGACAGTTCCGTCTCCATGGGCTTGACCAGCAATTTCTCGCTGTCCTCGGCCGAGATGCCGGGAAACTGTACCGACACGAACAACGCGGGGATCTCGATGTCGGGTTCCCCCTCCTTGGGCAATCCGACATAAGAGAAAGTCCCGGCCAGGATGGACACGACGATGAAGGCGATGACCATGCGTGCCCGGGCGGCGGCCCAGTCGACAAGACCCGTCATGTGTCAGGCTCCTCGTAGGACGCGAGGACACGAACGCCGTCGGTGACGAATTCCTGCCCGATGATGATCACGTCGGCGCGGTCGGGCAGGCCCGACAGCCATGCGCCATCCGGTGTGTCGCGCAGCACTGTCACGGGGCGAAAGGCCGCCTCGCCCGCCCCGGTGACGACACGCACGCCCAAGATACCTTCGTCGTTCAGCGTCAGCGCCGACTGGGGCAGCCGGTGCGCCTTTGTGCCGTCGGCACGGATCGTGATCTCGGCCGTTTCGCCGTCCCTCAGCGTCAGGTGCGGGTTGGGCACCTCGATTTCCACGCGGAATGTCCGCGTCGTCTCGTCCGCGGCGCGCGAGATGAAGGTGACCTCGCCTTCCACGTTTTCGCCGGAGGCCAGCCGGGCCGTGGCCCGCGCACCCATCTCGACCCTGCCGACAGCGGTCTCGGGGACGAACCCGACGAGGATGATCGGGTCAAGCTGGATGACCGTGGCACAGAGATTGCCGGGTTGAAGCAGGCTTCCCACCTCGGCGGAGTCGCTTTCCAGCAGACCGGCAAAGGGGGCGGTGATCTTCAGCCTGTCGATTTCCTCCTGAGCGGCGGCAACGGCGGTGCGGGCGCTCTCGACACCCGCCTTGGCGGCTTCGATCGCGGCGGCAACGCGTTCGCGGCCGGACTCGGCGGCGCGCAGCTGTGCGCGGGCGCTTTCGATGGCGGCTTCGGCGCTGCGCACGGCGGCCTTGGTATTGGCGACACGAGTCTGCGAGGCGAACCCTTCTTTCACGAGGGTCCGCGCGGCATTCGCGTTTATCTCCGCCTCTTCCAGACGTGCCTCCGCCTCGGTCACCCGTGCGCGGGCTTCGTCGACGCGGGCTTCGGACTCGGGGACCTGCGCGCGCGCCTCGGGCACCCGTGACCGGGCTTCGGCCAGTCGCGCGCGGGCTTCGGCGAGCGTCAGTTCCCGGCTGTCGGGTTCCAGACGGCAAAGCACCTGCCCCTCCTCGACGAAGGCCCCCTTGCGCAGCGGATCGGAGATGACCTGGCCGGAGGTCTCGGCGCGCAGCTCGACCTGCCGGTCGGCCTCGGTCGCGCCGCGCAGGGTGACGGCGCTCTCGATGGTGCGGGCGCGCGACCGGACGGCCACCACGCGCATCACGTCGTCCTGCTGGCCCGTATCGGCGGTTTCCGCGGGCGTGGCCTCGGTGGCGGTGTCGACGCCGGACGTGTCGGGCAGGAGGGCGATGATGCGATCGCGTTCGAAAACGAGGGCATAGACGAGCGCCGCCACCACGAAGGTGGCGAAAATCGAGAATACGCGCATGTCCTACCCTTTCCGCTACCGTTTAACCCGTCTGCAGATACGCGGTGGCGGGCATACGACAGCCCGCCGAAAACTGTGCTGAACCACGTGGTTCAGATTATACCTTTCGCTGCCGCGGCGCAACCTGCGTCGGACGCCGCTCAACGGCGGTCAGGTGCGGCAAAAGTTCTTCAGGGCCGTGCCACATGCGGGCTGAGCGATGCCTGTACTCGGCAAATGGAGATCGACAGAGCGACACGTATCATGTGCCTTGTCTCGCCGTTACGGCGCCGTCTCACGCGGCCTCGGCCGCCACGTTCCGCACCCGCTCGATCATCGCGCGCAGCCCGTTGGAGCGCTGTGCCGAGAGGTGATCATTGAGGCCGATGCGGGCAAGCTCGGCCTGCGCGTCCACCTTGGGCACATCGGAAACCGGCGTGCCGTTGTAGAGCGCGCGCAGAACGGCGATCAGACCGCGCACGATCATGGCGTCGCTGTCGCCCTCGAATGTGAACACCCCGTCCTTGATCGTGGGGTGCAGCCAGACCTGGCTGGCGCAGCCGTCGACCTTCGTTGCCGGCACCTTCAGCGCGTCATCGAGCGGCGTCATCGACTTGCCCTGCTCGATCACGTATCTGTAGCGGTCTTCCCAATCGTCGAGAAACTCGAAATCGCTGACAATGTCCTCGAAGTCTTCCGCGGCCATGGTGGTCTCCATCCTTTTGTTCCGTGATCTAGGCGCCCCGTGCAGGAGCGTCCACCCCTGCTTGCATCTTTTCAAGGGCGGCCGGATGGGTTAAGCGGGGTCAAACGGACGAGGGCGGTGCGCATGAGGACGCTTCTGACACTCACGGTTATTTCGTCGCTGCTGCTGAGCGGATGCAGCGGCTGGCGGGATTCCCGGGCGAACCCGGCGAACTGGTTCGGCAACAGCCGGTCCACGCCCATCGAGGAAACGGCACCGGGAAACACGAATCCGCTGATCCCGGAGCGGACAAGCATCCTGCGGCGCAACCGCGAAGAGGTCTATGACGGCACGCCGGTGGATCAGGTGACAGGCCTAACCATCGAGCGCAAGCCCGGTGGCGCGATCGTCCGGGCCAGCGGTCTTTCCGCGCGGCAGGGCGCGCATGATGTCCGGCTCACCTCAGAGACCGACGGCGACCCTGTCGATGGCGTGCTGACCTTCACGCTCAAGGCGATCCAGCCGGCGGACACGCCGCGCGGGTCGCGGGTATCGCGCAGTTTCAACGCCGCACGTTTCGTCAGTCGCGCCGTGCTGGAACGGGTCGACACCATCCGGGTGGTCGGGGGCCGCAACGTGCAGACGACCCGCCGGTGACGCTGACGGCGCGCGCATAGCGGCGCGCCTATCGCTCGACCACGCGTACCGCGTTCCCGTCGACGGTCAGCGCAACGTCGCCATCGCACAGCCGCAGGGCATCCGCGCCGAAGATTTCCTTGCGCCAGCCCTTGAGCGCGGGCACGTCGCGTTCACCGCCCGATATCGCGTCGAGATCGGCGGCCGACGCGATCAGTTTGGAGGCGACGCCGGTATTCTCGGCCTTCGCCTTGAGCAGAACGCGGAGCAGGTCCGCCAGCGCGGGGTTGACCTGCAACTTCTCGCGGCTGCGGTCGGGGCGCGGGACATCGTCGGCGGTACAGTCCAGCCCGTCCTGAACCGCCTTGAGGATTCCGTCGGCGATTTCGCCGCGTCGGGCTTCGCGCAGCAACAGGCGCGACCGGCCCAGATCCTTGTGCGTGGCGGGTTTCGTTGCGGCCAGTTCCACAAGCGCGTCATCCTTGAATACTCGGCTCCGTGGGATGTCGCGGGATTGGGCGTAACTTTCTCGGAAGCGCGCCAACTCGCGCACGATCGCAAGGAAACGCCCCGAGGTGTTGCGGGTCTTGATGCGTTTCCAGGCGTCTTCGGGGCGGACCTTGTACGTTTCCGGGGCGGTAAGCGCCTGCATTTCCTCGTGAACCCATTGGGCCCGACCGGATTTGTCGATCTCGGCTGCCAGGTGCTCGTAGATGCCGCGCAGGTGCGTGACATCGGCCAGCGCGTATTTCTTTTGCGCCTCGCTCAGGGGGCGGCGCGACCAGTCGGTAAAGCGCGAGGTCTTGTCGAGCTGTTGTTTCGCGACACGCTTGACCAGCGTTTCATACCCGACCTGTTCGCCGAACCCGCAGACCATCGCGGCGATCTGCGTATCAAAAAGCGGTGCCGGAATGATCCCGGCGTCACAGAAGAAGATTTCGAGATCCTGCCGGGCGGCGTGGAAGACCTTGGTCACCGACGCATCGTTGAAGAGCTCGTAAAGCGGATCGAGCGACAGGTCCCCCGTCAGCGGATCCACGAGCACCGCGTCGTCGTCGCCCGGCCCGGGCACGGCCAACTGCACGAGGCACAGTTTCGAATAATACGTGCGTTCGCGCAGGAACTCGGTATCGACGGTCACATAATCGAATTCTTTCGCCCGGTTGCAGAACTCGGCAAGGGCGTCGGTGGTCGTGATGGTTTTCATACGGGAGTTTACTTCTGATTCATGGTGCGTGGTCGGACCCGCCTGTGCCCGTTATAGGGAAGCCGGCCGGCAAAGGGAATGCCCCCCGCGCCTCAGGGCAGATGGTACAGCTCGCGCCGGCCCTCGGCGACCCGGCGCAGCACGGCCGGGTACAGCAAGTGTTCGCGTTCCAGCACGCGCTCCGCCAGCGTCTCGGGCGTGTCGCCGGGCAGGATCGGCACGCGGGCCTGTCCCAGCACGGGACCCGCATCAAGGTCCGCCGTGACTTCGTGCACCGTGCAGCCCGCCTCGCTGTCGCCGGCCGCGATGGCGCGGGCATGGGTGTCGAGCCCCGGATATTTCGGCAGCAGTGAGGGATGGATGTTGAGGATCCGCCCGCGCCAGTGGCGGACGAACTCCCATGTCAGGATGCGCATGAACCCGGCAAGGCAGATGATATCGGGTGAGCTTGCCGCCAGCACCTCGTGCAGCGCGGCCTCGAATGCCCGGCGATCGCCCCGGTAGGCGCGGTGATCGACCACCTCGGTCGGGATGTCGCGTGCGCGCGCCTTGGCCAGCCCGCCCGCGTCCGGGGCGTTCGACAGGACCAGAACCGGCCGGGCAGGGTGGTCGCCCGTCATGCTGTCGGCGAGGGCAACCATGTTCGAGCCGCCCCCGGAAATCAGGATCGCCACCCGTTTCGTCAAAGCAGCGATCCGTGATAGCGCACGCCCTCACCCTCGGTCACGACACCGATGCGCGTGACATGCTCGCCTTCGTGGGTTAGCAGGTCGGCGACAGCATCCGCGCGGTCGGGGGCCACGGCAAGGATCATGCCGGCACCGCAGTTGAACGTCTTGAGCATCTCGTCCTGCGCCATGCCGCCTTGTTCAGTCAACCATTTGAAAACGGGCGGTAAATCCCACGATGACAGGTCGATGCTGGCGCCCGTGCCCGCGGGCAGGACGCGCGGCAGGTTCTCGGTCAGGCCGCCGCCGGTGACATGGGCCAGCGCGTGGACGCCCCCGGCGCGGAGCGCGGCAAGCGCCGGCCGCACGTACAGCCGGGTTGGCGTCAGCAGCGCGGCACCCAGCGTCGTTTCAGGCTCCCACGGGCAGGGGGCCTGCCAGTCAAGGCCCGAGAGGTCCACCAGTTTGCGCACGAGGCTGTAACCGTTGGAGTGCACACCGTCGCTGGCCAGCGCGAGCAGCACGTCACCGCTGGCCACGTCCGCGGGCAGGTGCGCGCCGCGTTCCATCGCGCCCACGGCAAAGCCGGCAAGATCGAAATCACCATCGGCATACATGCCCGGCATCTCGGCCGTTTCCCCGCCGATCAGCGCGCAACGGGCTGTTTCACAGCCCTTGGCGATGCCTTCGACGACGCGCGCGGCACTGTCGGTGTCGAGCTTGCCTGTCGCGAAATAGTCGAGGAAAAACAGAGGCTCAGCCCCTTGGCAGACAAGGTCGTTGACGCACATCGCCACAAGGTCGATCCCCACGCCCGCCACCTCGCCCGTGTCGATGGCAATGCGCAGCTTGGTTCCGACGCCATCGGTCGCGGCCACCAGCACCGGGTCGGTGTACCCGGCCGCCTTGAGGTCGAAAAGGGCACCGAACCCGCCGAGCCCGGCCATCACGCCGGGGCGCGCGGTGCGCTTGGCCGCCGGCTTGATCCGGTCCACGAGCGCGTTGCCCGCGTCGATGTCGACGCCCGCGTCGGCATAGGTGATCCCGTTCTTGCCCTTGGTCATGCGATGGCCCCTTTCCCGCGACTTTCGCCACGCGGATTACCGCATGCGGCGGGTGAAGGAAAGCGCCTTGCACGGGAAAGCGGGCCGCGCAGCGGGGGCCGGGATGGTCTGCGATATCGTGTCGGTATCGCGTCCGTATCGCGTCGGCCCGCCGGAACGTGCGCGACATTGGCGGCACCGGGCCCTGCAGCATGTAAAAAGCCTGCCGAACAGCATTCGGCAGGCTTCGGGTGTGGTAGACGGGACGCGGTGCGCGTTATTCGCGGGCGCCCAGCAGGTTCAGCAGCATGATGAACATGTTGATGAAGTCGAGGTACAGCCGCAGCGCGCCCATGATGGCGGACTTGCCCAACCACTCGCTGTCGCCGTGCTGGGCATGAGCGAGATACTCGTTCTTGATGTCCTGCGTATCATACGCGGTCAACCCGGCAAAGATGAGAACCCCGATTACCGAGATCGCGAACATGATCGCAGAGCTGGCGATGAAGATGTTGATGATCGAGGCCACGATCAGCCCGATCAGCCCCATCACGAGGAAGCTGCCCCAGCCCGAGATGTCCTTTTTCGTCGTGTAGCCCCACAGCGACAGGCCGGCAAAGGAGATCGCCGTGATCAGGAACACCTGCGCGATCGAGAAGTCGGTGAACACCACGAAGATGTAGCTGATGGAAACGCCCATAAGGGCCGCGAAGGCATAGAAGAACAGTTGCGCCCCGGCGGCCGACAGCTTGTTGATGACAGCGCCGAAGGCGAAGACCATGATGAGCGGCGCGAACATCACGAGGTATTTCGTGAAGCCGCTGAAAAGCACGTTCATCATCGCCGCATTGTTGCCCACGGCCCACGCTGCCGCGAAGGTGAGCAGCATGCCCACCGACATCGTGCCGTAGACCTTGTTCATGTGGGCGCGCAGACCCTCGTCAATCTGGGCGGTACGGGCACCCGCCGCCGTCCGGATTGTGTCAAATTCAGCCATTCATGCCTCCGATCATGTGAATTGCCCCACCCCTGTCTTGGGGTTTGGTGGCAATATCGGGTCAAACAGGCCGCATTTCAAGGTTTTCCGGCGGGGCGGCCGGCGTTTTCGACCGGTTGCTCAGAAGCTGCGCGCAACCGGCACGTCCCAGAAGTCGCGGCGGGCTTCGGCGCGGGCCTCGGCGCGGGTCAGCCCGAGATCACGCAGGGCCGAGTCCGGCAGACGGGCGAGCGCGCGCCGTTCGCGGCGGACCTGCAGCGCGGCGCGCAACGGAAAGTCGAAAAGGGCGCCCGACCGGGGCACGGCCTGTGTTTGCGATAGAAAGGTCATGACGTTTTCCTTTCGCGATGGTGATGTGGTGGCATTTTCGCATTTCTATTGTTGATGTATCTGGCAGGTTATGCTCCATTTGTGAAATGAATGTTTTTTAGGTTTACCATCAGGGAGTGTGATGCATGAGGAACCTGGACATGACGACGCTGCGCTCGTTCCTGGCCGTGGCCGAACAGGGCGGGGTGACACGGGCGGCGGCAGCGCTGAACCTGACGCAATCGGCCGTGTCGATGCAGCTCAAGCGGCTGGAGGACATGCTGGACATCGAGCTGCTGGACCGGAGCAATCGCCGCGTCACCCTGACGGCGCCCGGCGAGCAATTGCTGAGCTATGCGCGCCGGATGGTGCAGCTGAACGACGAGGCGGTGGGGCGGCTGACCGACAAGGTCTACGAGGGCGAGATCGTGCTGGGCGTGCCGCACGACATCGTCTATCCGGTCATCCCGCGCGTGCTCAAGACGTTCAACTCGGTCTATCCGCGGGTCAAGGTGCATCTGCGGTCGCGCGGCACGGTGAAACTGCACGAGGCGCTGGCCCGCAACGAACTGGACCTGATCCTGACGACCGAGGAGGACGTGAAGCCCGGCGGCGAGACCCTGACCCAGATGCCGCTGCGCTGGACGGGGGCGGTCGCGGGGCAGGCATGGCGCAAGCGGCCGTTGCGGCTGGGGTTCTGCCGCTTCTGCATTTTCCGCCCCATCGTGCTGCGCAAGGTGCAGGAAGCCGGTATCGACTGGGAGCTGGCGGTGGATTCCGAGGATGACCGCGCCGTCGAGGCGCTGGTCAGCAGTGATCTGGCCGTGGGCGCCATGCTGGAGGACAGCATTCCGCCGCATCTCGAGGCGATCGCGCCCGGCGACGACCTGCCGGAGCTGGGGTTCCAGAACGTGAACATGTACGGATCGGACCGGGCCACCGGCGAGGTGGCCGAGCAGCTGGCCGCGATGCTGCGCAACGGCTATGCCGCCACGCGCCGCCCGGTGCTGAGCAGCTGCGCCGGCTGAGCATGGCGGGCGTCAGCGCGGCGTGACAACGACCTTGCCGGTTGATTTCCGCCGGCGCAGCAGGTCGAGCGCCGAATCGGCCTCGGACAGGGGCAGGACGGTGCTGACATGCGGGTGCAACCGGCCTTGCGCGTACCAGTCCAGCAGGCGCGCCATGCTGTCGGTGATGACCTCGGGGCGGAACTTCAGGTAGCCGCCCCAATAAAGGCCCAGCACGCTGAGATTCTTGACCAGAAGGTAATTGGCCGGGATCTGCGGCACGTCGCCGCTGGCAAAGCCGATCGGGATCAGCCGCGCCTCGGGGTTGCAGGTGCGCATGGCGGCCCTGAACTGGTCACCGCCCACCGGGTCGTAGACCACGTCGACCCCGCCGAGCGCCTTGCACACGGCGCGGATGTCGTCGGATTCGGCGTCGAGCAGGTGATCGGCGCCGGCCGCTTCGGCGGCGGCGAGCTTCCCGCGGCCGCGCGCGCAGGCGATGACCCGGGCGCCCATCAGCTTGCCGATCTCGACCGCCGTCAGCCCGACGCCGCCGGCCGCCCCCAGCACGAGCAGCGTCTCGCCCGGTTGCAGGCGCGCCCGATGATCGAGCGCAACGTGGCTTGTGCCATAGGCGATCTGGAAGGCCGCGGCGTCGGTGAAGCTCATGGTTTCGGGCAGGGGGACGGCGCGGTCGGCCGGAAAACACCCCGCCTCGGCCAGCCCGCCCTGACCGGCAAAGACGGCGACGCGGCTGCCGGGGGCGGGGCCGTCGGTGCCGGGGCCGAGCGCCTCGACCACGCCGGCCACCTCCATCCCGAGGGTGAAGGGCGGTTCGGGCGTATCCTGGTAGCGGCCCTCCACCATCAGCAGGTCGGCGAAGTTCAGGCCGCAGGCATGTATCGCCAGCTTGAGTTCCCCGGCCGCGGGGGCGGGGCAGGCGATATCGGCCAGGTGCGGGACATGCCCGGCGGCAGGTAGCTGGTAAGCGCGCATGGAAGACCTCGCCACGTCGGAAGGGACGCCGCCGAGGTAGGCAAAACGCGCGCGGCCTGTCAATCGGCGCGGCCCGGCCTCGCGCGAGGATTGAACCGGGTTTCACCATGGCACGTTTTTGACGAGCGAAATTGCTTGTATTTTACCGCCAGACTGCTAAGATTTAAATGCGTCGCCGGCAGCCGTGACGTTTGTGTATCGCAGTCGATTTCAACTGCACGGTTGTGTGTGTTATCTGCCGAAGCAGGCGAAAAGTAGAAAGGGTTGGAGTATGGTGCACCCCGTGGATGTGCATGTTGGCAAGCGGATTCGCCACCGCCGCTGGTTGGTAGGAATGACGCAACAGCAGCTTGCAGAAAACGTTGGTATTAAATTTCAGCAAATTCAGAAATACGAGACAGGGGCCAACAGGGTCAGCGCGTCGCGGCTCTGGGACATCGCCGACGCGCTCGATGTGGACGTGAGCTTCTTCTTCGCGGGCATCGACGATGGTGGGAAGGAACCGCAGGAAGATGTTGCGGACATGCCGGCGGACCTGCTGGGCAACAAGGAAGCGCTGGAACTGGTGCGATCCTATTATGCCATCCCTGAAAACCAGCGTCGGCGTCTCTTCGATCTGGCCCGGGTGCTCAGCGACGTGGCTTGAGCCCCGGTCCGAACCGGTCTAATCACGCGGCCAAAGTGATTTCACGGGGCCGCGAAATGGACAGGGCAGAGATTGTCGAAACGGCGCACGCGCTGGCGGAGTCCGCGCGCAACGCGATTTTGCCGCATTTCCGCACGGACGGGATGCGCGCGGACAACAAGGAAGCGGGAAGCCATTTCGACCCCGTTACTGAAGCTGATCGCGCCGCCGAACGTGCCATGCGTGACATGCTTGCAACCCGGCGCCCGGATGACGCGATCCTTGGCGAGGAATTCGGCCACCGCGCGGGCACGAGCGGCCTGACTTGGGTACTGGACCCGATTGACGGCACCCGGTCGTTCATGTCCGGCGCGCCGACTTGGGGGGTCCTCATCGCGCTGTCGGATGCCGACGGCCCGGTATACGGCCTCATCGACCAGCCCTATATCGGCGAGCGTTTCGAAGGCGGGTTCGGTCGCGCCGCGCTGGCCGGGCCGCACGGCGACCGCGCCCTTGAAACCCTCGGCGATCGTCCACTGGACGAGGCCGTTGTTTTCACCACCTATCCGAACCTCGGTAGCCCGGCAGAGACCGCCGCCTTCGACAGCGTCGCGGCGGCCGCGCGGCTGACGCGGTACGGCATGGATTGCTATGCCTACGCGTTACTGGCGGCGGGGCAGATCGACCTCGTGATCGAGGCGGGGCTGAAACCGTACGACATCCACGCGCCCATCGCGGTGATCGAGGCCGCGGGCGGGATCGTGACCGACTGGCGCGGCGGTCCCGCACATGGCGGCGGCCGCGTGATCGCCGCGGCCGGGGCGCAGCAGCACGCCGCGGCGCTGGAAATTCTCGCCGCCTGTCCTGGTTGAGGAGATACTTCAATATGGGGATGCAAGGCGTTGAAATATAACCGTATTGATTGCGGTGAGCCTTCACCGGAAATATCCGTCATGCGGGGCGCCGTGTCGGGTTTAGCCGTCCGGCTCACGGCGGCGCGCGCGGGCAGTCAGCACCGGGATGATTGACATGAAAAACATCGTCATGGCCGCCATCGCGGTTTTCAGCCTGTCGGGATGTCTTTTTGTCGTGCCCGTCCCGCCCGGCGTCCTGTCCGGGCAGGATGCGTCGGCGGTGCCCATGCGCGCCGCCCCGGCCGGCTCGGCGGCGGCGCGGATCGGGACCCTCGTTAACCGGGAGCGTCGCGCGCGCGGAATCGACCCGCTGTCGCACAACCGCCTGCTGGACGGTGTGGCCGCGCGCCACGCCGCTGACATGGCGCGCAACGGGCTGACGGGGCATGTCGGATCGGACGGGCGCAGCGCGCATGACCGTCTGAAACGCGCGGGCTATGGGCCGTGCAGGTCGGGCGAAAACGTGGCGAGCGGTTTCGAGGCGCCCGAGCGTGTCGTTCGCGAATGGATGGCATCGCCGGGGCACCGGCGCATCAACCTGAAACGCGACGCGCTGGAATACGGGGTTGGCCATGCACCCGCCGGCGACCGTTGGGTCCTGCTGGTGGCGGCACCCGGGTGCTGACGGGCAGCGAAAAAGGCCTTCATTCAATATCTTACGCGGGAAAAGTCACCTCGGACCCGCCGATCCAGACCGCGCGGACGGCGCGGTCATCGCCCATCATGATCGTCGGGAAAAGCGCCTGCCAGATATCGTCGGCCCGGGCCGCGCGCTGCGCGATGGCCGGGGTCGCGGCGAGGTCCAGCGCGATCAGGTCGGCTTCCATTCCCGGGGCGACATTGCCGATCAGATGGTCCATGTGCAGCGCCTGCGCCCCGCCCGTCGTGGCCAGCCAGTAGAGCTGCGCCGGGTGCAGCGGGGTCCCGCTGAGCTGGCCGATTTCATAGGCCGCGGCCATTGTCCTGAGCATCGAGAAGGAGGATCCGCCGCCGGTATCGGTGGCCAGCGCGACGCGCTGCCCCTCGGCCTGCCGTGCGCCCATGTCGAACAGCCCCGAGCCGATGAAGGTATTGGATGTCGGGCAGTGGACCAGCGCCGCGCCGGTTTCGCGCAGCCTGTCGCGTTCGCGTGGCTCAAGATGGATGGCGTGGCCATACAGCCCGCGCGCGCCCAGAAGCCCGTGCGATTCGTAGACGTCGAGATAGTCACGCGCGGCCGGGAACAATGATTTCACCCAGTCGATTTCCTCGACCTGTTCGCTCAGGTGGGTCTGCATCAGGCAATCGGGATGCTCGGCCCAGAGCTGGCCGAGCGCGTCGAGCTGGGCCGGCGTCGAGGTCGGCGCGAACCGGGGCGTGATGACATAGGCCAGCCTGTCCACCCCGTGCCAGCCCGCGATGAGGCGCTTGCCGTCGTCATAGGCCGACTGCGCGGTGTCCAGCAGGCCGGCGGGCGCGTTGCGATCCATGCTGTTCTTGCCCGCCAGCGCGCGGAGGCCGCGGTGGCGGGCCTCGGTAAAGAACGCCCCGACGCTTTCGGGATGGATGGTGCAGAAACTGGCGACGGTGGTGGTGCCCGCGGCCAGCGTCAGGTCGAAATAACGCGCGGCGATCCGCGCCGCGTGGGCCGGATCGGCGAATCGCGTCTCCTCGGGGAAGGTATAGGTTTCCAGCCAGTCGATGAGGCGCTTGCCCCAGCTGGCGATGATGGCTGTCTGCGGGTAATGTGCGTGCGCATCGATGAACCCGGCCGTTACCAGCGCATCCCCCATGTCACGGATCGGGGCATGCGGGGCCAGTCGCCGCATTTCGGCGCGCTCACCCGTCGCCGCGACCCGGCCGTCGCGCAGCAGGACGGCCCCGTCAAGCCGCGCGGCGCTGTCCGGCGGGCCGTCGAACGGCGAGCGGGTGAAACGCAGAACGCGCCCGGTGATGATCGTTTCGTCTGTCATCTGCTTTTCCGATGGTCGCGGCACAGGGTAGAGGGTCGCGACGACGGGGTAAATCGCGTCATGTGCATTGTCTTTGGCCGGGGGGTTGATTACTGCTGAGATCCGTAGCGATCCGGCGGCGAGAAGGGGGTTGAGATGTCCGACACCGATGACGACACCACGTCCCCGGATCCCGAACGCGAGGATGATGCCTACGCGCTGGATCGCCAAGCGGTGGCGCGTATCATCTACGCGGTCGATACCGACGATCATGCGCTGCTCATGGACGAGATGGCGCCGTTGCACGCCGCCGATATCGCGGACCTGCTGGAACAGGTCAACGCCTTCGACCGCCGCCGCCTGATCGAGCTTTACGGCAAGGATTTCGACGGGGACATCCTGTCGGAGCTTGACGAGGGCCTGCGCGAGGAGGTGATCGGCCTGCTGCACCCCGAGGTTCTGGCCGACGCCGTGCGCGACCTGGAATCGGATGATGTCGTCGATCTGGTCGAGGATCTGGACGACCCGCAACAGGAGGCCATCCTCGGCATCCTGGAAGACAGTGACAGGGTCGCCGTCCAGCAATCGCTGACCTACCCGGAATATTCGGCCGGGCGCCTGATGCAGCGCGAGGTGGTGATGGCGCCGGAGCACTGGAACGTGGGCGAGGCGATCGACTACCTGCGCAATCAGGACGACCTGCCGGGGCAGTTCTATCATGTCGTGCTGGTCGATCCCCGGCTGCGGCCCGTGGGGAACGTCACGCTGGGCAAGCTGATGGGATCGCGCCGCGAGGTGCTCCTGGAATCGCTGGTCGAGGATACGTTTCACGTCATTCCCGTTACGCAGGACGAGGGCGACGTGGCCTATGCCTTCAACCAGTATCACCTGATCTCGGCGCCCGTGGTGGACGAGAACGAGCGGCTGGTCGGGATCATCACCATTGACGACGCCATGGGCGTGCTGGACGAGGAGCACGAGGAGGACATCCTGAGGCTGGCCGGTGTGAGCGAGGAAGGCAGCCTTGCCGACCGGGTGATCGACACGGCCAAGCGCCGGTTCCCGTGGCTGGCGGTCAACCTTGTCACGGCGATCCTCGCGTCGCTGGTCATCGCGCAGTTCGAGGACGCGATCGCGCAGCTTGTCGCGCTGGCCGTGCTGATGCCGATCGTGGCCTCGATGGGTGGCAACGCGGGCACGCAATCGCTGACCGTGGCGGTGCGCGCGCTGGCCACGCGGGACCTGACGGGATCGAACATGTGGCGGTTCATCCGTCGCGAGGTTGCTGTCGGCTTGCTCAACGGCCTCGTTTTCGCGGTGACGATGGGGGTGGTCGGCGTGCTGTGGTTCGGTGGGCCGGAACTGGGATACGTGATCGCTGCCGCAATGGTGATCAATCTTGTCGTGGCCGGCTTGGCGGGCACGGTGATTCCCGTGCTACTGGATCGTATCGGGATTGACCCGGCGCTCGCGTCGGGCGCTTTCGTGACGACGGTGACGGACGTGGTGGGCTTCTTCGCCTTCCTCGGCCTTGCAGTGGTGGTGTTGCTATGACGGATCTCGCGGATGTGAAGGCGGCGGCGCGCAAGGCGGCATTCGCACGCCGCAAGCAGGCGCACGAGGCGCAGCGCGGGCCGGCGGCGGGCCACCTGTCGGCTGTGCTTGCGGGCTACAAGGGGGTCCCGTTGTCGGGCTTCCTGCCAATCCGGACCGAGATCGACCCGCGCCCCGCGATGGCCGAGGCGGCCGCGCATGGCCCTGTGGGCGTGCCGGTCATCCAGGGCAAGGGGCAGCCGCTGAAGTTCGCGCGCTGGACGCCGGACTGCGCCCTGCAGGACGGTCCGTTCGGTGCGCAGGTCCCCGAAACGCTTGATTATTTCGACCCCGAGATCCTGATCGTTCCGCTTGTCGCGTTTGACAGGCGCGGGGGCCGGCTGGGATATGGCGGCGGTTTCTATGACCGGACGCTGGAAATGCTCAGGGGCCGGCGGCCGACACTGGCCATCGGTTTCGCCTATGCCGCGCAGGAGGACCGGAACCTGCCGCTGGAGCCCACGGACCAGCCGCTGGACATGGTCGTGACCGAGGCGGGCGTGATCGAGCCGGGCTGACCGGGGCCCCGCGTGGCGGTGTGCCGCGGGGGATGCCGGGGGTTACCTGAAGTTGCGGCTTTCCTTGATCTGGTCCCAGGCCCAGACGACTTCCTGCAATTGCTCTTCCTGCGAGCGGTCGCCGCCGTTCATGTCAGGATGCAGGACCTTGATGAGTTTCTTGTAGGCCTTGCGCACCTCGGCCTTCGACCAGTGGTCCTTGGCCTCCAATATCTCGACGGCCCGACGCTCGGTCGGGGGCAGGCGGCGCGTATGGCCGTTATTCGACGATTTGCCCGGGTTCTGGGTGGCGTTCTCGCCCAGAACCTGGTGCGGATCCTCGATCCCCAGCCGTGCCCATGCACGCGTTTCGGGGTCCACGAAGCTCTTGGTTTCGCGCTGCCACACCTTGTCCTTCGACATCTGGGCGTTCATTTCCGCCTCGGTCGTGCCGTCGAAGAAGTTCCATTTCAGGTTGTACTCGCGCACGTGGTCCCTGCAGAACCAGTAGTAATCATCGAGCACGTCGGGTGCCTTGGGCGCGCGGTACTTGCCCGGCTGGTTGCAGCCGTCCTTCTCGCAGACGCGGGTCGAGGTTTCGGACGCCCCCGACATCCCGCGTCGGCCGCGGGGTTTTTTCTTTTTCGCCGATGAAACGGACATATCGAAACCGAACGGATCTGATTTGGACATGGGACACCCTCTGCGACTCGGAGACGTAAGTTTAGGCTAAAAAGCCATGAATTGAAGGGGGCGCTTCATAAAAATTGGCGCGGGGCCGCCGCGGCAACGCGCATTGCAGGTGCACCCTTTTTGCGCACGACCTGCCGCAGTTAGCGGTCAAATCAGCCCTTTCAACCGCGCGCGGTCAGCCGCGCGGACCGGGCGGATCGTTGGTAGTGTCCTCGTCCGAAGATGGCGCCGCCCTCGTTTCGGTGGCGTTGGCCGCATCGGCCGGCGCCGGGGGCTCGTCGGTTCCCTCCGCGGGCGTCCCGGGGGCCGCCGTGGCGGTTGGTGCCGCATCCGCTGGCCCCGGCCCGCCGGCCGGACGCCGGAACACGAGCACGCTGCGGTACACGGTATGCGTCGATGCCAGCCCCTGCCGTTCCTCGCTGGGCAGGATGTCGGCGCGCAGGTATTCCCAGCCATCGCGGGCCATCTCGTTCATGACCTCCTGCAGGCCGTGCGCGAACCGCGCTTCCGCGCCCTTGACACCGGGGGCCTTTCGCCCCTTGGCGGGCGCGGGGATGACCTTGTATTCGAATGCCGCCATGATTGCCCCTGTGCCTGACATGCTGACCGCCGGGCACCCTAACGCGTCGGCCCGGCAGTGCAAGGCGCATTCGGCGGCTTCGACGCTACTCCGCCGGCGTCAGCCGTGGCTGCGCCGCGCCCGCCCGAAGCAGCCGGTCAGTCATGAGCGCGCCGGCGCCCATCGCCACAAGGGCAAGGATCGCGGCCAGCGACAGGGTCGGTACACCGGACAACCCCGCGCCCACGGTGCAGCCGCCCGCCAGCACGCCGCCCGTGCCCATCAGCACCGCGCCGGCAAGGTAACGGCCCGTCTGGCCGGGGGTTTCGAAACTCTGCCAGCGGAAGCGCCGCGTCAGGGCCGCGGCCACGAAGGAGCCGCCGATAACACCGCCGACAAGCCCGACGCCGAAGCCGGGGGTCAACGCCGTGGCGGCCAGCGTGTAGAAGATCGCATCGGTTGCCGGCCGGGTGAAGGATAGCGATTCCATCGCGATCGGGTCGAAATCGTCGTAGAGCACGAAACCGGTACCCGCCCAGCCAAGCGGCACCAGCAGGCCGATCAGGCCCGCCATGACCAGCGTTCCGGCCCGGTTGCCCGAGCGCAGCGCGAAAACAAGCGCGGGGCCACCGATCAGAGCGGCCCAGAGCAGCGGGGCGCCGGGCAGGGCCGGGTCGAGCGGTACGGTAACGGCGCCGACCGCGCTGCGCAGCGGTGCCAGCACGCCCTTCATCATGGCATGGGCGGTGATGGCAAAGACGATCAGGACAAGCACGGCGCGCAGATTGCCCGCGCCGCTCAGCACCGTCAGCCGCGAGATGCAGCCCCGCGTCAGCACCATCCCGGCCCCGAACATCAGCCCGCCCAGCACGATGGCGAGCAGCGGCATGGCGCCTGTCATGAACCGGTGATCGGCAAAGGTGATCCAGCCCTGCGCGACGGCGGCCTGCGTGCCGGCCACGGCCACGGCCAGCGCCATCAGCCAGACACCGGCGGCCTGTCGCCGGTCCTCGCCGACCAAGGCGCGGCGCAGGCAGAAGCGGGTGATCTGCGCGAGCGCGCCGAAAACCAGCCCGAGGCCAAGCGCGAACCAGAGCGCCGCCTGCGGCGCGGTGAGCGTGTCGAATCCGAATGTCGCGAACATCTTTCGCATCCCCCGATATTGGAACGCGGTTCATCTGGCGGGGAATTTTCTGTCAATCAAGTATCTGACTTTGTGAATATCAGGTCCGTCGAGGAACAAAATTCCGGCCGGTGCCGGTTTGCGTATTCGGTGTTCCGCGCAGGCGGCCGCGTGCGCGGCCAGTGGACCATCGCGGCCGGGCGCGACGGTCCGGGGTTCTTTTTGGCGCGGCTCACGTCGTCAGCGGCCCCGGATGCGCGGATCGAGCGCATCGCGCAACCCGTCGCCGAGGTAATTCACGCTCAGGACCGTGAGCGAGATCGCGAGCCCCGGCCAGAACACCCGTTCGGGGTAATCCTGCAGGTATTGCGTGGCATCGTTGAGCAGCCGGCCCCATGTGGGGAAATCCGGCGGGAAGCCGAGCCCGAGAAAGCTCAGCGCGGATTCCGTGATGATCGCGTTGGCAATGCCGAGCGTGGCCGACACGAGGATCGGCGAAAGCACGTTGGGCAGGATGTGGCGCGAGATCAGGTTGAAATTGGTCGTCCCGATGGACCGCGCCGCGAGGATGAATTCCCGCTCCTTGAGCGCCAGAACGTCCCCGCGCACGATCCGCGCGGTGGGCATCCAGCTTGTCACGCCGATGGCCACGACGATCAGGATGAAGATCCCGGTTTCCGGCCCGAAGGCCGCGTTCAGCGGTTCGCGGAACAGCAGCACCATGACCAGCAGCAATGGCAGAAGGGGCAGGGACAGGAACAGGTCGGTGAGCCGCATCAGCGGCCCGTCGAACCATCTGAAAAATCCGGCGACGACCCCGATGAACGACCCCAGCACCAGCGCCAGCAGCATCGCCGTCAGCCCGACCGCGATCGAGGTCTGCCCGCCGGCCATCATGCGGGCCAGCGTGTCACGGCCCAGCTGGTCGGTGCCGAAGGGATGCACCAGCGTCGGCCCCTGGTTGCGGGCGCGGATGTCGATATAGGTCGGGTCGATCTGCCACAGGACCGGCCCGATGAACACGGTCGCGACGATCAGCACGAAGATCAGGCCGCCGATCAGCGCGCCGCGGTGCTGCCGGAACTGCAGCCAGACCTCGCGCAGCTGGCTGCGCGGCGGGGCTGTCGGGGTCGGCTCGGTCAAGGGCTCGGTCAGCGGGTCAGTCATAGCGGATCCTCGGGTCGAGAAGGCCGTAGAGCAGATCGGCCACGATGTTGAACAGCACGATGAGAACGGCCAGCATGAAGGTCACGGTCTGCACCATCGGCAGGTCTTTGGCCTGGATGGCGGTGATCAGCAGCTGGCCCAGCCCGTTCACCTTGAAGATCTGCTCGGTGATGATGGCGCCGCCGAAGATGTGCGGCACGCCGAGCGCGATGACCGTGACGACCGGGATCATGGAATTGCGCAGCACGTGCACCATCACGACCACGCTTTCCGACAGCCCCTTGGCACGGGCGGTGCGAACGTAATCCTGGTTGAGGTTGTCGAGCATCGAGGCCCGCATGAACCGGCTGATCTGCGCCGTCGTCTGCAAGGCCAGCACCATCACCGGCATGACCATCTGTCGAAGCTGGGTGACGAAGGTGTCCCAGTCCACGACCTCCAGCGTGGTGTCGTAGATGGAGGGCAGCCAGCCCAGCTGCACCGAGAAGATGACGATCACCAGCACGCCCGAGAAAAAGGGCGGGACGGAATAGCCGACCATCGTCACGAAGGTGCCGACCTGGTCGAATACGGAATATTGCCGGTAGGCGGAATAGATGCCGATCGGCAGCGCGATGAAGATGCCCACGACATAGGACATCGCCACCACCCACGGCGTCTGCGGCATGCGTTGCGCGACGATATCCATCACGGGCGACCGTGTCTGCCAGCTGATGACCCGGCTTTCGCCCGCGGCCAGCGTGGTGCCCAGCATGCCGTCGATGAAATGCATCGGCTCGACCACCATGAACTGCCAGATCCACTTGCCGAACCGCACATGCGTCGGTTCGCCGAGGCCGAGCGCCTCGCGCATCTGTTGCTTGACGTCGGGTGGCACGGTCAGCGGGACCTGCGCCATCGGATCGCCCGGCGCCAGTTCGAGCAGCAGGAAGATGACGAGGCTGATGAACAGCAGCGTGGGGATGGCCGTGATCAGCCGGCGGATCGTGAAGGTCAGCATGCGCGGGATCCGATATTTGGCAGGGGCGCCGGGGGCGGGCAAACCGCCCGCCCGGCGGTCAGGCCGGGCGGGCGCCGTATCGGTGCGGGGTCAGGCCCGGGTCAGCCGTCCTTGCGGTACCAGTCGGCGACGTTCCACAGTTCGGTATCCCAGACGTTGAGAGTGACACCGCCGAGCGAATTGGACTTCGCCGACAGGCGGCCACGGTGGACCAGCGGGATGATCGCGACTTCCTCGATCAGGATATCGTTGAGCTGCCTGGCGGTCCGCGCGCGTTCCTCGATGCCGGCGGTCTTGCGCAGCTCGGCATGCAGGGCGTCGTATTCCTCGTTGCAGAAGCGCGTGACGTTCTCGCCCTGCCACTGCGTTTCCGGCCGCGGGGCCTTGTCGCACAGGTAGTTGCCCAGATAGGCCTGCGGGTCCGTACCGGGGAAGAGGTTGGCGTACATCTCGACATCGGCATAGAACTTCTGGAAGGTGTCCGGGCTGCCCGGATCGCCGCCGAAGAAGACCGAGGCGTCAATGTTGCGCAGTTCCGTCTCGACGCCGATCTCGCTCCACCATTGCTTGATGAGCGCCTGGAAATCCTGCCGGACCGCGTTGGTCGAGGTCTGGTAGAGCAGGCTCAGCTCCACCCCGTCCTTGTCGCGGATACCGTTGCCGTTGCTGTGCACCCAGCCGGCCTCGTCAAGCAGGGCGCGCGCGCCGTCGAGGTCCTGCGTCGAGCAGTCGAACGTGTCGGAATCGAACGCTTCGGGCGCGGGCACGAGGTTGCAGGTGACCTGCCCGGCCTGCCCGTAGCCGATCTCGACCAGCAGGGGCCGGTCGATGGCGAGGCTCAGCGCCTTGCGCACCGCCTTGTCCTTGAGGACGGGATGCGGCTTGACCACCGCGCGTTCCTCGGGCGGCAGGCCGGAATCCGGGTTGGTGAAGTTGACCATGATGCGCTCCACCAGCGTGCCGAAGCCCGAGATCGGCTCACCCGTGCCGCCCTTGGCCATCTCCTCGATCACCTCGGGGGCCAGTTGCAGGTTCCAGGCGTAGTCGTATTCGCCCGTTTCCATCACCGCGCGCGCCGCCGACGTGGCATCGCCGCCGCCCTTGAAGGTGACGGTGGCGAAGGCCGGCTTGTCAGGGTCGCGATAGTTCTCGTTCGCGGCGAAGCGGATCACGTCGTTCGGCCGGAAATCGGTTACGACGAAGGGCCCGGTGCCCACCGGGTTGAAGTTCTGCTCGGTGCATTCAGGGGCGCGCGCGCCGGTTCAATCGGCGAACTGCGCCTTCTGGATGATCGGGCTCTCGGCGCCGACGAAGGGCAGGTAGGGGACGGGCGTGGGGCTGTCGAAATTCACCACGACGGTTTGCGCGTCCGGGGTCTCGACGCTTTCGACGCCCTCGAACTTGGTGACCTGCGCGCAGCCCATGTCGGGGTTCATGCAATACTCGGCGGTGAACTGCACGTCGGCCGACGTGAAGGGCGTGCCGTCGGACCACGTGATGTCGTCACGCAGCGTCCACGTGATCGAGGTGAGGTCCTCGGCCACGCCGCCATTCTCGACCGTCGGGATTTCCTCGACCAGCCACGGGACCATCTGGCCCGTTTTGTCATACCGCGCCAGCGGTTCGATCACGAGGCTGGACGCTTGCACATCCTTGGTGCCGCCCGACAGGAACGGGTTGAGGATCGACGGCGCCTGCCAGTAGATGATCTTGACGTCGCCGTCACTCGCGCGCTCGGCAAGTGCGGCGGCTGATGAACAGGCAAGCGCCGCGGCTGCCCCCAGCATCAGTGCTTTGGTTTTCATGAAAATTCGGGTTCCTCAGTTGTTGGACACCACCCGTTTGAGAAGATGGCCTTCGGGCTCTGACGGCCCGTTGCCCGGACACGTCCGGTTGACCGGTTTCCCGGCCCGGCGTTGTCCTTGCACGGATCATGACAGACCGGATCATTGCAAAATGCAACCCCTGACTTGGCGGCGGGGCGCGCGGCGGGCCCTCGGCGGGCGGCGGGGTTTGACAGGTGCCGCGCGCTCTGTCTAGCTACCCTTTCAGGATGGCCGCCGGCCGCCCCCGGAAACGAGCGTCCAGCCCATGCTCGACCAGTCACCGATTGCCCGCATCGAGAACCTGCGGGTCTAGTTCGAAACCCGCGACGGCCCGGCCACGGGGGTCGCGGACGTTTCGCTGCAGGTGTTCCCGGGCGAGACCGTGTGCATCGTCGGGGAATCCGGCTCGGGCAAGTCCGTGTCGTCGCTGTCGCTGATGCGGCTCGTGGAATACGGCGGGGGGCACATTTCGGGCGGCCGGCTGCTGTTCGATCGCCGCGAGGGCGGCGAGATCGACCTTGCCACCGCTGACCAGGGCCTGATGCGCACCATCCGGGGCAACGAGATCGGCATGGTCTTCCAGGAGCCGATGACGGCGCTCAATCCCGTTTTCACCATCGGCCGGCAACTGACCGAGGGGCTGCGCCTGCACAAGGGCATGAGCAAGGCACAGGCGCGGGCGCGGGTGCTCGACCTGCTGCAGGAGGTGCGCATCCCCGAGCCCGAGCGCCGGCTGACGCAATACCCGCACGAGTTGTCGGGCGGGATGCGGCAGCGGGTGGTGATCGCGATGGCGCTGGCCTGTTCGCCCCGCCTGCTGATCGCGGACGAACCGACGACGGCGCTTGACGTGACGATCCAGGCCGAGATCCTGGCCCTGATCGACCGGCTGAAGCGCGAAACGGGCACCGCGGTCGTGTTCATCACGCACGACATGGCCGTCGTGGCCCAGATGGCGGATCGCGTGGTGGTGATGTATCGCGGCCACAAGATGGAGGAAGGCCCCGTCGCGCAGATCTTCGAGGCGCCGCAGCACGACTATACCAAGGCGCTGCTGGCCGCCGTGCCCCGGCTGGGCGAGATGCGCGGCAAACGCTACCCCGAACCCATGCGGCTGGTCGGCGCCGACGCGGCCACGCCCGAGCCCATTCCCGGCAGCGAGGACCGCCTGCTGGAGGTCGAGGGCCTCACCACCCGGTTCCCGGTGCGCGGCGGGCTGCTGCGCCGGAAGATCGCCAATGTCTATGCCGTCGAGGATGTTTCCTTCACGCTGAACAAGGGGCGCACGCTGTCGCTGGTGGGCGAATCGGGTTGCGGCAAGTCCACAGCGGGCCGGTCGATCCTGCGGCTGGTGGAGTCGCTGGCGGGGCGCGTGAACCTCGACGGCACGGATATCATCGCGCTTTCCGGGCCGAACCTGCGCCGTGCGCGGCTCGACATGCAGATGGTGTTCCAGGATCCGTTCGCCAGCCTCAACCCGCAACGCCGCCTGCGGGATCAGGTGGCCGAGCCGCTGATCAACTACAACCTGACGCGGGGCCGCGAAACGGAGGACCGCGTGGCGCGGCTTTTCGACCGGGTCGAGCTGCCGCGCAGCTTCCTTGGCCGCTACCCGCACGAGTTGTCGGGCGGCCAGCGCCAGCGCGTGGCCATCGCCCGGGCGCTGGCGCTTAACCCCAAGCTGATCGTGGCCGACGAGGCGGTGAGCGCGCTTGACGTGAGCGTGCAGGCGCAGGTTCTGAACCTGATGCTGGAATTGCAGGCGGAGCTGGGCCTGAGCTATCTTTTCATCAGCCATGACATGGCCGTTGTCGAGCGTGTCAGCCACGACGTCGGCGTGATGTATCTGGGCCGCATCGTCGAGAAGGGGCCGCGCCCGGCGGTGTTCGAGAACCCGCAGCATCCCTACACCCAAGCGCTGATGAAAGCGGTGCCGATCGCCGATCCGGCGCGCCGCAAGACCGAAAAGGACTTGAACTTCCGCCCGATCCCGTCCCCTATCCACCCGATCGGCCATGAACCGGAGCCGCCGGTTTACGCGGAGGTCGAGCCCGGGCATTTCGTGCTGACCTCCGAGAGCGGCTACTGAGGAAAGGAGAAGCCCATGCCCGTCAAGAACCGTTTCGCGGAATTGCATGATGATATCACCGCGTGGCGCCGGGATATCCACGAGAACCCGGAAATCCTGTATGAAACGCACCGGACAAGCGCGCTTGTCGCCGACAAGCTGAGGGATTTCGGCTGCGACGAGGTGGTCACCGGCATCGGCCGCACCGGCGTCGTCGGCGTGATCAAGGGCCGGCAGACCGGCTCGGGCAGGGTGATCGGGCTGCGCGCGGACATGGACGCGCTGCCCATCCACGAGGAAACCGGGCTCGACTACGCGTCCAAGACACCGGGCGCCATGCATGCCTGCGGCCATGACGGGCATACGGCCATGCTTCTCGGGGCGGCCCGCTACCTTGCCGAGACGCGCAATTTCGATGGCACCGTCGTCGTGATCTTCCAGCCCGCCGAGGAAGGCGGCGGCGGCGGCAAGGAAATGTGCGATGACGGCCTGATGGCGCGTTTCGGGATCCAGGAAGTCTACGGGATGCATAACTGGCCGGGCCGGCCGGTGGGCAGCTTCGCCATCCGGCCGGGGCCGTTCTTTGCCGCCACCGACCAGTTCGACATCACCGTGAAAGGCCGGGGCGGCCATGCCGCCAAGCCGCACGAGACGGTGGATACCACCGTGATGGCCAGCCATGTTGTCACAGCGCTGCAGACCATCGCCAGCCGCAATGCCGACCCCGTCGATCAGATCGTCGTTTCCGTGACCGCCTTCGAGACCTCGTCGAAGGCCTTCAATGTCATCCCCGCGCGGGTGACGCTGCGCGGCACCGTACGCACCATGAGCCCCGAGATGCGCGACCTTGCCGAAACGCGTCTGCGCGCGCTGACCGAGAATATCTGCGCCGGTTTCGGCGGCGAGGCCGAGATCACCTATTACCGCGGCTACCCGGTGATGAAGAACCATGCCGAGCAGACGGATTTCGCGGCCGAGGTCGCGCGCTCGGTCAGTGGGCAGTGCGACGAGGCACCGCTCGTCATGGGCGGGGAGGATTTCGCCTTCATGCTGGAGGAGCGGCCGGGCGCCTACATCCTCGTGGGCAACGGCGATACCGCGATGGTCCACAACCCCGATTACAACTTCAACGACGGAGCGATCCCGGCCGGGTGCAGCTGGTGGGCGGGCATCGTGGAGCAGCGCATGCCGGTCGCGGGGTGACGGCGCGGCCCGGTCAGCCCTCGCGCCAGAGCGCCTCGTAGACCGCGCCGATCCCGTCGGCCTCGGCCGTGATGCTGAAACGGGTCTCCGCCGTCTGGCGGGCGTCGCGGGCCATCTCGCCATGCCGCCCGGGTGACCCCAGCAAGGTATCGAGCGCCGCGGCACAGGCCGGCGCGTCATCGCCGGGCAGGATGATGCCCGCACGCCCGCCATCGGCGAACCGGCGGTAATAGCCCGTGTCGGTGGCAAGGAACGGCACGCCCGACGCCATCGCCTCGAGCGGGGCCATGCCGTAGCCCTCGTAGCGCGGCAATTGCACGACGGCCGAAAGCGCCCGCATCAGCCCGGGAAGGTCCCGTGCCGCCACCTCGCCCGGGAAAAGGATCCGGTCCGACAGGCCGGCCTTTGCGACACGCGCCTTGAGGCCGTCCAGAAAGCCGCGGTCGCCGCGCGCCGCACGCCCGATGACAAGGGCGGTCACATCCGGGTGGCCGGGCAGCAGGCGCAGCATCGCCTCGACGAAACGGTCGGTGCCCTTCTCGGGCCGGATGCGCCCGATGGTGGCGATCCCGCGCGCGCCCGCAAACCCCGTCGCGCGCCACGCGGCCGCCCGGTCAGGCGCGGGCGAAAACCGCGCCGTGTCAACGCCATGCGGGACGACGCCGCGCACATGCGGCACGAAATCGGCGGCCTTTTCGGTGGTGGCGATCACCGCGTCCATGCGCGAGATCAGCCAGCGCGGCAGGGCGGAATGGCGGCGCTGCGCGGCCGAGGTGAACACGATCCTGACAGGCAGGCGCAGCATGTCGCGCGCGAACAGGGCGCAGCGCATTTCCGGATTCCGCCGGACGTGCCAGATGGTGAAGGGCCGCCCGGGCGGGGGCCGGCGCGACAGGGCGAGGGCGTCCCGCTTGCGCACCGGGGCAGGGCAGCCGGGCAGCGGCTGGCCGACAAGCACGAGGTCATGGCGCCCGGCCTGCACGCCCACCACGCCGGCCGCCGTTGCCGAGACACCGGTGAAATTCCGGTTGAAATTGGTGACGATCAGGTCGGGCACGTCCGGCCTCTGCTTGCGGGGCACGGCGTCCCTACCGCAGCCCGAGCGCGTTGGAAAGGGCGCCCGTCATCTCGTCAAGCACATCCTGCTGGCCGCGGGCGAACGCTGTCGCGGCCTCCTGCATCGCCGCGCGCGCCGCCCCGTCGGCCAGAAGCGCCGTTACCGCCCCGGCCAATGCCTGCGCATCCGCGACCTGACGTCCAGCGCCGGCCCGGTCGAGCGCCGGGTAGGCCTGCGCGAAATTGGCGTAGAGCGGCCCGTGCAGGATGGCCGAGCCGGCATGGGCCGGCTCGTACGGGTTGTGGCCGCCGACGGGGGTGAACGACCCGCAAAGACAGGTTACCGGGCAAAGCGCGTACCACAGCCCGGTTTCGCCAAGCGTGTCGGCAAGGTAGACCGCCGTGTCGCCCCCGATCTCCTCGCCCGTGCTGCGGCGCGCGGCGGCAAGGCCAGCGGCGGTGATCTGGGCCGCGATCTGGGACGCGCGGTCCGGGTGGCGGGGCACCAGGATGAGCAGCGCATCCGGGGCATGCCGCCGTACCTCGCGATGCGCCGCCAGCATGATCTCGTCCTCGCCCGGGTGGGTGGAGCTGGCAAGCCAGACGGGGCGCGGGCCGAGTTCCCGGCGCAGCGCGTCCAGGTCGGAGGGATCATGGGGCAGGGGGCCGGCGAGGCTCTTGAGGTTCTGCCCGGCGGCGGCCTGCGCAAGGCCGAGCGCTTGAAGGTGGTCGGCCGTGCGCTGATCCTGGCAATGGATCATCTCGAACGGCGCCAGGAGGTACCGCGCCGTTCGTGCGAACCTTTGCCAGCCCCGCGCCGATCGGTCGGACAGCCGCGCGTTGACCAGTGCCAGCGGCACGCCGCGTGCGCGTGTTTCCTGCAACATGCGCGGCCAGAGTTCGCTTTCGACGAAAATGGCGGCGTCCGGGCGCCAGTGATCAAGAAACCGCGCGACGGCGCGTCGGGTGTCCAGCGGTGCGAACTGGTGTTGCGTCCGCCGCGGCAGGCGCCCGGTCAGGATCTTGGCCGAACTCGCCGTGCCCGACGTGATCAGGAAGGCAAGGTCGGGCGCGCGCCGGCCCCAGTGGTCGATCAGCCGCAGGATCGAAAGGCTTTCACCGACGGAGGCCGCGTGGAACCAGACAAGGCGACCATCGGGGCGCTGCGCGGTCGCGCGGCCCAGACGCTCGTGCAGACGTGCGTCCGCGACACCCTGCGCGCGCAGCTTGGCGCTGACCCGGCGCCACGCAAGCGGCGCGATCAGTTCGACCGCCGCGTTGTAAACCCGTATCGGCAGAGGCGCCGCGGCCCCGGACATCACCCGCCGGTATGGCTCATATGGCGCGCAACCCGGCCGTCCACGGATTGACGTGAATAATCGAAATCATGGCCCTTGGGCTTGCGCGTGATGGCATCCCGGATCGCGGTTTCGAGGGGCGCGTTGTCGTTGGGGTGATTGCGCAGCGGTGCCCGCAAATCGGCCATGTCGTCCTGCCCGAGGCACATGTAAAGCTCGCCGGTGCAGGTCAGGCGCACGCGGTTGCAGCTTTCGCAGAAATTATGCGTCAGGGGCGTGATGAACCCGATCTTCTGACCCGTCTCCTCCAGCCGCACGTAACGCGCCGGCCCGCCGGTGCGTTCGGCCAGTTCGGTCAGCGTGTAGCGTTCCGACAGCTCCGCCCGCAGGTCGCTGAGCTTCCAGTACTGGTCCAGACGGTCCTCGTTTCCGATATCGCCCATCGGCATGACCTCGATGAAGGTCAGGTCCATGTCGCGGTCCCGGCACCATTCGACCAGCGTGAACAGCTCGTCCTCGTTGAAGCCTTTCAACGCCACCGTGTTGATCTTGACCCGCAACCCCGCGCGCTGCGCCGCGTCGATCCCCTTGAGAACCTGCGGCAGGCGGCCCCAGCGGGTGATATCGGCGAATTTCTGCTCGTCCAGCGTATCGAGCGAGATGTTCACACGCCGCACGCCCGCGGCGTAAAGCGCCTCGGAGAACCGTTCCAGCTGGCTGCCGTTGGTGGTCAGCGTCAACTCCTTCAGGGCGCCGGAGTCGAGGTGCCGGGTCATGGCGTTGAAGAACGTCATGATGTCCTTGCGCACCAGCGGCTCCCCGCCGGTGATGCGCAGTTTCTCGACGCCCATGCCGACGAAGGTGGAACACATGCGGTCGAGTTCCTCCAGCGTCAGAAGTTCCTTCTTGGGCAGGAACGTCATGTTCTCGGACATGCAGTAGACGCAGCGGAAATCGCAGCGATCGGTGACCGACACGCGCAAGTAGGAAATGGCGCGCTGGAAGGGATCTATGAGCGGTTCTGTCATAGGGCAAACCTATGGCGGTCACAGATCGGTCGCAAGCCCGTTCTTCGTGATTGCCGGACCTTGGCGCGCCGCGATAGTCTCGACTCATGAGACTCATCCCGATCCTGATCCTTGCCGTCGCGACCGCTGCGGGCTGCGCCGAATTGCAACCGCCCGAACCGGAAGCGCCCGAGGCGCCGGTAAATCCGGAGCAACGGCCCGCCCCGCCCGATGAGCCGGAAAGCGCCGAGCGCGATGCCGTCGGCGGGGTCGGCGTCACGATCGCCTCGCTCGGGGCGCCCGCCGAACCGGGATTGTGGCTCAAGACCCCGCTCGTCGCGACGCCCGGGCGCGGGCGGCTGACGGACACGGCAACCGGCCGGTCGGTGAGCGTCGATCTCATCCCGCTCGACGCGGTGCGCGGGTCGGGCAGCCGCCTGTCACTTGCCGCATTCCAAGCGATCGGTGCGCCGTTGACGTCCTTGCCCCAGCTGCGCGTGCGGCGGCTGGCGGAATAACCCGGGAAAGCCCCTCGGCCCCGGCCGCCCGCCATCGCCGATGGCGGGCAGCGTCGCGCGCGGGGACCGCCGTGATACTGCTGTCAGGCCGTCACGCCGCCGACGGCGCGTTTCGCGTCATTCGACGGTGACCGACTTGGCGAGGTTGCGCGGCTGGTCCACGTCGGTGCCCTTGGCGACGGCGGTGTGGTAGGCCAGCATCTGCGCCGGCAGGGCATAGAGGATGGGGGTCAGCATCGGGTGGATGTCCGGCAGGGTGAGGGTCTGCCAGACGCCCTCCGCGGCTTCGGCAGCGCCCTTGGCATCGGTGACCAGCATGACCTTGCCGCCGCGCGCCATGACCTCCTGCATGTTCGAGACGGTCTTGTCAAAAAGCCGGTCATGCGGAGCCATGACGATGACGGGCATTTTCTTGTCGATCAGGGCGATGGGGCCGTGCTTCAGCTCGCCCGACGCATAAGCCTCGGCGTGGATGTAACTGATTTCCTTGAGTTTCAGCGCGCCTTCGAGCGCGAGCGGGTACATCAGGCCGCGGCCGAGGAACAATGCGCTCGGCGCGTCGGCCAGCCGGCGCGCGGCCGTGTCGAAGCTCGTGTCCAGCTCCAGCGTCCGGGTCAGCGTGGCCGGCAGCCCGCGCAGCGCCGAGAGCCTGTCTGCCAGATCGTCCTCGGTGATCGCGCCGCGCGCGGCGGCGGCCCGCAGCGCCAGCAGCAACAGCACGGTGAGCTGGCAGGTGAAGGCCTTGGTCGAGGCGACGCCGATCTCGACGCCGGCATGGATGGGCAGCGCCACGTCGCTTTCGCGGGCGATGGAACTTTCGGGCACATTGACCACCGACAGGATGCTGCGCGCCCGGCCACGGCAATAGCGCAAGGCGGCCAGCGTGTCGGCCGTCTCGCCCGACTGGCTGACGAAGAGCGCGGCGGTGCCGTCGCTCAGCGGGGGCTCGCGGTAACGGAATTCCGAGGCGATATCGATCTCGACGGGCAGGCCGGCGATTCGTTCGAACCAGTACTTGGCGGTATGGCAGGCATAATAGGCGGTGCCGCAGGCGACCATGACCAGGCGGTCGATGCCCGTGAAATCGAGCTCTGTGCCGGGCAGGGCGATGCCGCGGCCGTCCGCCGTGAGATAATGCGACAGCGCCTCGCCGATCACCGTGGGTTGCTCGGCGATTTCCTTGGCCATGAAATGGCTGTGCCCCCCCTTGTCGACGCGGGCCACGTCGATCCGGACCTCGCGGATCTCGCGCTCGGCCGGCATGCCGTCGGCGTCGCGGACGGTCATGCCGTCGCGGGTGAGGATGGCCATGTCGCCTTCCTCGAGATAGGTGATCCGGCTGGTCAGCGGCGCAAGCGCGATGGCGTCCGAGCCGACGAACATCTCGCCCTCGCCGTGGCCCACGGCAAGCGGGCTTCCCTTGCGCGCGGCAATCATCATGTCGGGTTCACCGTCAAAGAGGAAGCACAACGCATAGGCGCCTTCCAGTCGCGCCAGGGTGCTTGTCGCGGCTTCGGCCGGGCTCTGGCCCTGCGCGAGGTAGTGGCTCGCAAGCAGCGCGACCGTCTCGGTGTCCGTATCCGTCTCGAAACCGATCCCGCATCCTGCAAGCTCGGTGCGCAATTCCCGGTAATTCTCGATGATGCCGTTATGCACCACGGCGACCGGGCCGGCGCGGTGAGGATGGGTGTTGGACAGGTTGGGCGCACCGTGGGTGGCCCAGCGGGTGTGCCCGATACCGGCCTTTCCGGCCAGCGGCTCGTGTACCAGCAGGTCGGAGAGATTGATCAGCTTGCCGACCGCGCGGCGCCTGTCCAGCCGGGTGCCATCGAGCGTGGCGATGCCAGCGCTGTCATACCCGCGATATTCCAGCCGCTTGAGCGCCTCGACCAGAATGGGCGCGGCCTCGTGCCGACCCAGAACCCCAACGATACCGCACATCTATTCCGCTCCCGTGTCACGTTTGGCTTTTTGCGCCCTCAGACGCTCGAAGAGTTTGCGGGCGAGGCCCGGCTTGTTGCTCTGATCGGCCCGCGCGATGGCCAGCGCGTCGCCGGGGACGTCCCGCGAGATGACCGAGCCCGAGCCCGTCATCGCCCCGTCACCAATTCGGACAGGGGCCACGAGCATCGTGTCCGAACCGATGAAGGCGCGGTCGCCGATCTCGGTGCGGTGCTTCATCACCCCGTCATAATTGCAGGTGATCGTGCCCGCGCCGATATTGGCTTCTGCGCCGATCCGGGCGTCGCCGATGTAGCTGAGATGGTTGACCTTGCCGCCCCGCCCGATGCTGGCCTGCTTGACCTCGACGAAATTGCCCACTCGCGCGGCTTCGGCCAGGTCGGTGCCCGGCCGCAGCCGGGCATAGGGGCCCACCTCGGCCCCGGCGGCCACGCTGGCCCCTTCAAGGTGCGAAAACGCCCGGATCCGCGCGCCACCGGCGACGGTTACACCGGGCCCGAAAACCACGTTGGGCTCGACGATCGTGTCGCGCCCGATTTCCGTGTCGTGCGAGAAATGCACCGTGTCGGGGGCGGTGAGCGTGACGCCACCCGCCATCGCCGCCGCTCGCGCGCGATCCTGAAAGGCGGCCTCGGCAGCGGCCAGATCCGCGCGCGAGTTCACGCCCATCGTCTCGGCCTCCTCGCAGGCCACGGCGGTGGCTGACAGGCCCTGCGCCCGGGCCAGCGCGACGATGTCCGTGAGGTAGTATTCGCCGGCGGCATTCTCGTTGTCCACGGCATCGATCAGGTCGAAGAGCGTGGCCGCGTCGGCCGCGATCACCCCGCTGTTGCAGAAATCGATCGCGCGCTCGTCGGCGCGGGCATCCTTGAACTCGACGATCCTCTCCAGTTCCTCCCCGGACATGACGAGCCGACCGTACCGGCCCGGATCGGCGGCCCGGAACCCCAGAACGACAACGTCATGGGTCGCGCGCGCCTCGGCCATGCGGGCCAGCGTTTCGGGCCGGATGAAGGGCGTGTCTCCGTAAAGGACAATGACATCGCCGTTGAAACCCGCCAATGCCGGTGCGGCTTGCGCCACGGCATGCGCGGTGCCGAGCTGTTCGTGCTGCAGCACGACCTGTGCCGCCGCGTCATAATCCCGCGCCGCCCGTGTCACGGCCTCGGCCCCGTGCCCGGCGACGACGACGCGGCGTGCTGGCGACAGCGCTTCGCCCGATGCCATCGCGTGAACCAGTAGCGGCAATCCGCCGACGCGATGAAGAACCTTCGGCAAATCCGAGACCATGCGGGTCCCTTTGCCGGCGGCGAGTATAACCAATGACGTGGGCATTATCTTCTCTTTATATCAATACGACTCTTTCGTTTCCCGCCGCGCCGTTCTATCCGGTTGCTGTCTCGATGCAAGGGCGCGCGCTATCAAACAAGATTGCGTGATATGACAGGACTGCGCGAAAACCCGCGCAGGATGATTTCCGGGAGTAGCGTGACATGCGAACGGTCGTTTTCGATCTCGATGGGACATTGATGGACACGAGTGCCGACCTGATCGGCGCGGCCAACGCGACTTTCGCGGCGATCGGCGCATCGGTGCGTCTGGACCCGGTGGCGGACGCGACGACGGCGTTCCAGGGCGGGCGCGCGATGCTGCGGCTGGGCTTCGAACGGCTTGGCGGCGCGGCCCGGCCAGAGGAGATAGACCGGTATTATACGGATCTCCTGAGGTTTTACGCCGACGAAATCGACACGCACACGACCCTCTATCCCGGCGCGATGACGGCGGTGGCGGACCTGCGCAGCGCCGGGTACCGCGTAGCGGTATGCACCAACAAGCCAGAGGCGCTGGCGCGTCGCCTGATGCAGCGGCTGGGAGTACTCGACGCGTTCGGCGCGCTGATCGGGGCCGACACGCTGCCCGTGCGCAAGCCCGATCCCGAACCCTTGCGCGAATGCGTCCGGCGCGCGGGCGGTGATCCGGCGCGGTGCCTGCTGGTCGGGGACACGCAGACCGATCGCGATACGGCACGTGCCGCCGCGGTGCCGTCCGTGCTTGTCAGCTTCGGCCCGACAGGCGCCGGCGTCGCCGACATGGCGCCGGAGGGGATGATCGGTCATTACGACGAGCTGCCCGGCGTGGTGAGGGAGCTGATCGGGTAGGGCGTTTTCGACGGATGCACATGTGAGGTTCGGATTTTCGAAAGCCATTCCGAAAAAGAAGCCGTCGACATTGACCGCAAGCGGTGTTGGGCGCAGAACTGGCACATGACGGAGAAGTTCGAAGGCAGTTTCACTCAGCAGGAACCGATTCCCCAGGAGGGGATCGACGCCGCGCTGGCCGTGATGCGCAGCGGCCGGTTGCACCGGTACAACCTTGCCGACGGCGAAATGGGCGAGACCGCGGTCCTTGAACGCGAATTCGCCGACTGGACCGGCGCGCGGTACGCGCTGGCGGTGGCGTCGGGGGGCTACGCGCTGGCGACGGCGCTCCGCGCGGTCGGGGTGGGGCCGGGCGACAGGGTGCTCAGCAACGCCTTTACGTTGGCGCCCGTGCCGGGCGCGATCGCGAGCGTGGGCGCCGTGCCGGTATTCGTCGGGGTGACAGAGGAACTGACGATCGATCTGGCCGACCTGGCTGAAAAGGCCGACCGGGCAGACGTGCTGATGCTCAGCCACATGCGCGGCCACATGTGCGACATGGACCGCCTGATGGAGATCTGCAACGGCGCTGGCCTGACCCTGATCGAGGATTGCGCGCACACGATGGGCGCGGCATGGCGCGGCAAGGCGTCGGGACGGTGGGGGCGGATCGGCTGTTATTCGACCCAGACATACAAGCACGTCAATTCAGGCGAGGGCGGCTTCCTCGTGACGGACGATGACGAGATCGCGGCGCGGGCGACGATCCTGTCGGGGTCTTACATGCTCTACGGCCGCCACGGCACGGTTCCCCCCGAGGACGTGTTCGAGCGGGTCAAGTACGAAACTCCCAATGTTTCCGGGCGGATGGACAATCTGCGCGCGGCGATTCTCAGGCCGCAACTGGCGCGGCTTGACGCGCAATGCGCGGCATGGAACGCGCGCTACCGGACGGTTGAAACGGGTCTGAGGGGGACACCCGGCCTGCAGGTTGTCGACAGGCCCGAGGCGGAAAGTTTCGTGGGCTCGTCCATCCAGTTCCTTTTACTGGACTGGGCGGATGACGCGATCGCGGAGGTTCTGGAAAGATGCCGCAACCGCGGGGTGGAACTGAAATGGTTCGGCAGTCCGCGGCCCGAGGGCTTCACCAGCCGCTATGACAGCTGGCGCTACGCCCCGAGCGAGCGGATGCCGCGCAGCGACAGGGTTCTCAGGGCGATCCTCGACATGCGGCTGCCGTTGACCTTCAGCCTCGAGGATTGCGCGCTGATCGCCCGGATCATCCGCGCCGAAGTCGGCGCCGTCTACCAGGGCTCTTCCTGACGGGCGGTGGCGCCGTCACCGCCGGCGCGGCGGTCTTTGTTGTTCCTGGCCTGCGGTACTGCGTCGGCATCGCGGCGGTAGCACGACCGTGTCCCGCGGCGTCCCGGGCACGGCGCGGGATTGACGGCCTTCTTTTCTTGCGCCTATAAATGAACAGGTGTTCAATAAATGCCGGCGGCAGGAGTGAGGGCGCATGTACAACGCGGTGATGCAGTTCGATCTGGGGGCGGACGTGAACGCGCTGCGCGACATGGTCCATCGCTGGGCACAGGACAGGGTGAAGCCGATGGCCGCCGCCATCGACGACTCCAACGCATTTCCCGCCCCGCTCTGGCAGGAAATGGGGGACCTCGGGCTGCTGGGAATCACCGTGCCGGAAGACATGGGCGGCGCCGGCATGGGGTACCTCGCCCATGTCGTGGCCGTGGAGGAGATCGCCCGCGCCTCGGCCAGCGTGGCCCTGTCCTACGGTGCGCATTCCAACCTTTGCGTCAACCAGATCAAGCTCAACGGAAGCGAGGCGCAGAAGGCGGCCTACCTGCCGAAACTCGTCAGCGGGGAGCATGTGGGCGCGCTGGCCATGTCGGAGGCGGGCGCGGGCAGTGACGTGGTGTCCATGAGCTTGCGCGCCGAGAAGCACAACGATCATTTCCGCCTGACCGGCAGCAAGTACTGGATCACCAACGGCCCGGATGCCGACACGCTGGTCGTCTATGCCAAGACCGACCCCGAGGCCGGGGCCAAGGGGATCACCGCGTTCCTGATCGAGAAGGGAATGAAGGGATTCTCGACAAGCCCGCATTTCGACAAGCTGGGGATGCGGGGCAGCAACACGGCCGAGCTGATTTTCGACGACGTCGAGGTGCCGTTCGAGAACATCCTCGGCGAGGAGGGCAAGGGCGTGCGTGTGCTCATGTCAGGGCTTGATTACGAACGCGTGGTCCTTGCCGGGATCGGCACCGGCATCATGGCGGCCTGTCTGGACGAGGTGATGCCCTACATGTCCGAGCGCAAGCAGTTCGGCCAGCCGGTCGGAAACTTCCAGCTGATGCAGGGCAAGATGGCGGACATGTACACGGCGATGAATTCGGCGCGGGCCTATGTCTACGAGGTGGCCAAGGCCTGCGACCGCGGGGACGTGACCCGGCAGGACGCCGCCGCCTGCTGCCTGTATGCCAGCGAGGAGGCGATGAAGCAGGCGCACCAGGCGGTGCAGGCCATGGGCGGCGCGGGGTTCCTGAACGATGCGCCCGTGGCGCGGATCTTCCGCGACGCCAAGCTGATGGAAATCGGGGCGGGCACGTCCGAGATCCGCCGGATGCTTGTCGGGCGCGAGATGATGGGGGCGATGGGATGATGCCCCGCTGGGTGTGGTTCCTGTCGCTGGGCGGTCTTGTCGCCGTGGTGGCCGGGCTGGGCCTGTTGCTGGGCGGGCGCGCGGTGCTGACCACCGAGACAGCCGTGATCGAACGCGTCGCCGCCCGCTACGTGGCCGAGGCCGGGGGCGGCGCCGCTGTCAGTGACTGCGCGGCGCGGCCGGCGCGATCCGCCCGGTTGTGGCTGGTGATCGCGTGTGACGCGGGCGAGGGGCCGAAGCGGACGTATTTCGTTGACGATTACGGCCGCGTCGCCGATCGCGAGACCGGGAGCTGAGCAGCATGAAGGCGGCACCATGCTGAACCACGCGCCATACGAAGCGCTTCGCGCCGGCTTCGCGTGGGGCGTGCCGGAGCGGCTGAACATGGCCGTTCAGGCCTGCGATCACCGGGCCGACACGGACCCCGGCAAGGTGGCCATCATCGACCTGACAGACGCACGCGCGGAGGTCACGTTCGCCGGTCTGCGTCGTATGGCGGACGGGCTGGCGCACGCGCTGATGGCGCGGGGCGTGGGCCCCGGTGATCGTGTGGGTGTCCTGCGCAGCCAAGGGGCGTGGTGCGCGGCCGCGCATATCGCGATCTGGAAAACAGGCGCGATTTCAATACCATTGTTCAAACTCTTCAGGCACGATGCCCTGCGGTCGCGGCTGCGTGACGCCGGGGCGCGCGTGGTGGTGAGCGACAGGGCCGGCCTACCGATGCTGGCCGGTCTTGACGGCGTGTCAGCGCTGGTTCCCGAAATGACGGACCTGCCGACGGCGAGGTTCGAGACCGCCGATACCCGGGCCGAGGATCCGGCCGTGCTGATGTACACATCGGGCACCACCGGCAGCCCGAAAGGCGCGCTGCATGCGCATCGCGTGCTGACCGGGCATCTGCCCGGCGTCGAGCTGAGCCACGATTTTCTCGGCGCACCGGGCGATTGCCTCTGGACGCCGGCGGACTGGGCGTGGATCGGCGGGCTGTTCGACGTCCTGATGCCGGGGCTGGCGCTCGGAGTGCCGGTCGTTGCCGCCCGGCTGGACAAGTTCACCGTCGGGGATGCGGCAAGGATCATCCGTGATGGTGCTGTCCGAAACGTGTTTTTCCCGCCGACAGCGCTGCGCATGTTGAAAGCCGCCGATGCGCGTCTGCCGGGATTGCGCAGCGTCGCCAGCGGCGGGGAGCCGTTGGGCGCCGAGATGCTGGGCTGGGGGCGCGATGCGCTCGGGGTCACGATCAACGAGTTCTACGGCCAGACCGAATGCAACATGGTCGCCACTTCCTGCGCCGCGCTGTTCGATCAGCGGCCGGGCTGCATCGGCAAACCGGTGCCGGGCCACGACCTTGCCGTGCTCGACCCCGAGGGGCGGCCGACGCCGGGCGAGGGGGACGTGGCCATCCGCCGCGGCTCGGCCTCGATGATGCTGGGATACTGGAACCGGCCCGAGGCGACGGCGGCCAAGTTTCGCGGCGACTGGCTTGTGACCGGGGACAGGGGGCGGTGGGACGGCGATTTCCTGCGGTTCATCGGGCGCGAGGACGACGTGATCACCTCGGCGGGGTACCGCATCGGCCCGGCGGAGATCGAGGATTGCCTGATGACGCATCCGGCCGTGGCGACCGCGGCCGTCGTGGGCAAGCCCGACGCCCTGCGCACCGAGATCGTGAAGGCCTATGTCGTTGTCAGGGCCGGCTGGCGCCCCGGCGCGGCCTTGGGCGACGCGCTTCGCGCGCATGTCAAAGACCGTCTTGCAGCCCATTGTTATCCAAGGGAGATCGATTTTTTCGACGCCTTGCCCCTGACCGTGACCGGGAAGGTCATGCGCAAGGAATTGAGAGCGCGGGCGGTTGCGGAGGGCCCGTCATGAACACCTGGTCAAGGATGCCCACCGGGGCCGGCGCGTTGGCCGGCCCTCTGACGACTTTGCCGGGCGGTTCCTCAGAATTTCATCACGTAGGAGACGCCGAAGACCCACGGGTCGATCTTGACCTTGCCGATGTCGGCGCCGCCGACATTGGCGTCGGTCTCGATATCGATCCAGCGCACATCGGTGCGGATCGCCGCGCGATCGCTGACCGCGAAGTCCACGCCGGCATGCAGCGCCAGGCCCCAGGAATCGTCGAGGGACAGGGCCGCGCCGTTGTCCAGCTTGTCATCCCAGAACGTGGTGTAGTTGAGGCCGGCGCCGATGAAGGGCGTGATGCCGGAATCGTTGGTGAAGTGGTATTGCAGCGACAGCGTCGGCGGCAGGTGCTTGGTGGAGCCGATATCACCCGTTCCTTGCGCCTCGATGTCGTGCTCGAACGGCCACGCCGCCAGCACCTCGATGCCGACATTGTCGGCCACGAAGTATTCGAAGGTCAGGGTCGGGCGGGCATTGTCGCCGGCGCGGAGGTTGAGCCCGGCAACGGACGTGCTGCTGTAGCTGTCATCGGGCGCGACGTAGCCCATCCCCAGCCCGAGTGTCATGTCGCCCTGTTCCTGCGCGAGCGCCGGGGCGGCTGCGGTGGCGAGGGCGGCGGCGAGCGTGAATGCTGTGGTCTTTTTCATGGTCTTTCCATTTTTCGAACTGCACGTGCGCTTCTGCGCCCGGCGCGCGGGTGCTGCCTTGACCCATGTCAAAATCCGGCATCCCGGCCCCGATGTGGCAAATCGGCAACAGCGCGGCGCGGCGCGGCAAGGGAGGCGGCATGAAACTGCGATCGGCAATCACGACGGCGTCCGAGACCTACAAGACGAACCACGCGGCGAACCTCGCGGCCCTGCAGGAGGTCGATGTTGTTCCACAATCCCTCCTATGTCTTTTTCCGACGACTGGAGGATGTTCCATCGGATGCCGGTCCGCTTGGCGCGATGAACCGTTCGGTGACG
>NZ_JBKOTX010000013.1:0-61541 GCF_047086965.1 Roseovarius halophilus (ex Wu et al. 2025)
GTGACGGGCGCGGCAGCGCCCGTCCCGGATGTATCCGCGGTCTTCGCGCGTTCGGCCTCGGTCAGGGGCGGGGCCGCTGCAAGCGGTAGGAAGCGGCCCAGCGTGGCGTCGTACTGCGCGTGGCGGGCTGCGGCGGACATGTCGCCGCCCTCGGGCAGAAGGCCCCAGTTGATCAGGATCGGCTCGCCCCCCACCGACCAGATATCCCCGCTGCCTGTCAGGTGCAGGGCGGCGGCGATCAGGGGGCCTGCCTCGGGATCCCCGAGCAGGTCGGCCACTGGCGCCAGTTGCGCGCTCAGCCGCGCGTCGAACTCGGCGCGGGCCGTGTCGTCGAGACGCGCCGCGGGCAGGCCGGTACCGGGGTGATCGCAATACCACGACACGGTGGACGCCGCCTGATCATTCCCGCGGCTGATGAGCGGTTCGGCAAAGAGGCGTGCCGTGGCCGGGCCGATCCGCCCGGTCAGGAATTTTTGCAGGTCGTCATGGTGTTCAAGGGCAGGGCCGTCGTCAAGACGGATGCAACGGGAAAGGTCGATGCGCGACTTCGTCAGGAAATGATCGGCCATGTACGCCCCCGTCTTATCGGCACCAGAACCGGAGTTGTGCCTTTTCCCGAAGAGTGCCGTGCCGCCGGGCTTTTGGCCAGACCCGGCATGAAATGGCCGGAAACAAAAATTTACCTTGCGCGGCATTGTTGCACAGCCGCACGTGGATTGAGGGCGCCAGATAACGGCAGAAATCGCGAAGCGTCAACTACGCAACAATGCTACGTGAAAGAGGATGACTGATCACAAAACGAAAACAGACACCGATGCCGCCAGCGCGAATCGTATTGGGTCGCACACGAAAACGACTATTCCGATTTAAACGAATCAGGTTTAATCGGAATGCGGATTGCAGGATCGTTTCTAGGGGGTGTGGCACATGAAAGTCAGACAAGGCGTAATTCCGGCCCTTTGCGTGTCGTTGGCCATGACACCCGGGCCAGCGGCGGCCAGCGATGCTGCAAAGGTCATCGGCGGTGCGATCCTCGGGATCATGGCCGGACAGGCCGTGCAAGGCGCACAAAAGCGCCGCGAGCAGCAGCGTTCCCGGAGCTCTCAACGCGCGTACAGCCCCCAAAGACAACGCATCCGCGAGGTGCAGCAGGCACTCAACGAGTTCGGATTTTCCGCCGGTGGCGCTGACGGCATCATGGGGCCGAAAACGCGTGCGGCCATCAGCAATTACCAAGCCTACATGGGCTATCCCACCACCGGGCACCTGAACGATCGCGAGCGTTCGGTGCTGGTCGAGGGCAAGAACCGCTATGACGCCGGAGGCGCGCAGGCATATCCCGAAGTGGTCGCCAACGAGGGGACCAAGGGGTTGCTGAAGGCATTCAATGACCCGAACTATGTCAACAGGTATCGCGGAGGCGATACGACCGGCCAGGCCCAGACCGCATCGGTCAGCACCAGCGGACAGGGAGGTGGCATCGGCACGGGCAACGGTGGGGTTCTTCCCAAACTGGATTTGTCACGGGGAAAGGCGCCGTCATCCATGGCCACACATTGCGAGGTCGTGGCCGGCCTGACGCAGGTCAACGGCGGCGTCATCCTCGCCTCCGACGTGAGCGACCCCGACCAGGCGCTCGGTGAACAATTCTGCGAGGCGCGCGCCTACGCGATCACGCAGGGGCAATCGTTGTTGGCCAATGCGCGCGCCACCGAGGATCAGATCACGAACCTTTGCGATCAGATCTCGGACAACATGGCGCCGGCGGTTGCGGCCATGGGCACGCAGGATGTGAAGGTCATCAGCGCGCAGGCAAAGCAGATCGCGAACCGTATCTACAATCAGGACATGGCAGCCGCAGAAGGATACGGGCGAATCTGTCTCGGAACCGGGTATCGGCAGGACGATGCCGGCATGGCGCTGGGCGGCGCGCTGTCCATGGTGGCCGCGGGGGCGATGCCGTACGCGGAGGTCATGGGCCACCACCTGCGCTGGGGGTTCGGTGCGGATCGTGCGGCGGGACCGTCGGAAAACTGGTACAAGGCCGGGCTGACCGCGATGGAGCACGGCGCGGAGCCCGTGTTCCTGCCGAGCAAGACGGCGGAGCGTAATGCCATCATCAAGGCTGCGCTGGATGCCGGTACGGGCACGCTGGCGGCCGAGGCGGATGGCGGCGGTGGCGGCGGATTGTCCCTGCCCGAGCTCAACCTTGGCGACTGAAAACGACGCGATCCCCGGGCCATGTGCCCAGTTGCCGCTCGCTTGGGCAGACTGAGCCGTGCCACGGAAAAAGCTGAAGGGCCTGCCGCGACTGAGAGCGGCATTTGCCAATTCCGCACGCGGCCTGCGCGATATCTGGCGCGGTGAGGAAGCATTCCGGCTGGAAGCGGTTGTATTTGTGCTGTCTGTCCCGCTGGGGATATGGCTGGCGGAAACCGCCTTGGGCGCCGCCTGCCTGATATTTTCCGTATGGCTCGTGCTCGTGGTCGAAGTGATCAACTCCGCGATCGAGGCGGTTGTCGACCGGTTTGGAGAGGAACATCACGACCTGTCGCGTATCGCCAAGGATCTCGGCTCTCTCGCGGTTCTGATGGCGATGGTCGTCCCTGCCGTGGTGTGGTGTGTTGCCCTTTACGACAGGGTGGCGGGATAACCCGCCAACGGGCGTGGTTCGCGTCAGCCGCCCTTCAGCCGGGCCAGCAGCACCACCTCGCTGTCCGGCGAGATGCGCTGGAACCAGCTGTCATTGTAGATGCGCCCGTCGATGGCGACGGACACGCCGCGGTCCAACTGGGGTTTCATGGCCGGGTAGTCCCGCGCCAGACCGTCCAGCAATTCCCGCAGCGTGCCCGCCTCGATCTCGACCTCGGTCCGGTCACCGGCAGCTGCCGCGAGCGAGCCCCAGATCTTGACCTGAACCATCCCCTAGCCCGTCTTCGACTTGAGCGCCGCGAGCAGTTCCGGCGGCGACATAGGCAGGCTCGTCATGCGCACGCCGGCGGCTTCCGAGACCGCGTTGGCGATGGCCGCGAGGGGGGGCACGATGGATGTCTCGCCCACGCCGCGCACGCCGTAGGGGTGGCCCGGGTTGGGAATCTCGAGGATCACCGTGTCGATCATCGGCAGGTCCGAGGCCACGGGCACGCGGTAGTCGAGGAAGCCGGGGTTCTGCAGCACCCCGTCATCGCCGTAGATGTATTCCTCGTTCAGGGCCCAGCCGATGCCCTGCACCGCGCCGCCCTGGAACTGGCCCTCGACATAGGAGGGATGCACAGCCTTGCCCGCGTCCTGGAAGACGGTGTAACGCAGCACCTTCACCGCGCCCGTGTCGGGGTCCACCTCGGTATCGACCATGTGCGTCGCGAACGATACGCCAGCCCCTTCGGCGTTGACCTCGTGATGGCCCGCGATCGGCCCGCCGGTATTGGGCGATATCGCGGCGATCTCGGCCAGGGTCATCGGGTCGTGCCTGCCCGCGTTCGGTCCGGCGGGCCGCGCGGCGCCGTCCTCCCAGATAACGGCTTCCTCGTCGATGCCCCAGACCTGTGCCGCGCGCTTGCACATCTCGCGCTTGGCGGCGCGGGCGGCCTCGATCGTGGCGAGCCCCACGGCGAAAGTCACGCGCGAGCCGTCGGTCACGTCGTTGACACCCAGCGACCCCGTGTCGGCGATCACCGTGCGCACCCGGTCATGGGGAATGCCCAGTTCCTCGGCCGCCATCATCGACATGGACCCGCGCGAGCCGCCGATATCCGGGTTGCCCTCGGTCACGGTCACGGTGCCGTCGAAGGTGATGTTGAGCGACACGCAGGTGTTGCCGCCGAAGTTGAACCAGAAGCCGCAGGCAACGCCGCGCCCCTGGTTTGCGCCCAGCGGGGCCGACCAGTGGGGATGGTCCTTGGCGGTGCGCAGCGTCGCCTCGAGCCCGATGGCCGGGTAGGTGGGCCCGTAGGAGGCGCGCGTGCCTTCGCGCGCGGCATTCTTGAGCCTCACCTCGAGGGGATCGAGCCCGAACCCCCTGGCCAGCTCGTCGATCGCGCTTTCCACCGCGAACGCCGCCATCGGCGCACCCGGCGCGCGATACGCCGCCGCCTTGGGTCGGTTGGTCACCACGTCCCAGCCGACCGTCTTGACGTTGTCGAGGTCATAGGGCGCGAAGGCCGACATGGAGCCCATGTCGACGGGCGCGCCGGGATAGGCACCGCCCTGATAGCGCAGCTCGGCGAAGCCGGCCGTGATGCGGCCGTCCCGTGTCATGCCCAGCCGGATGTCGATGGAGCTCGACGCGGTGGGGCCCGTTGCCCGCAGCACCTCGGACCGGCTCATGACCATCTTAACGGGGCGGGCCGCCTTTTTCGCCAGCAGCAGCGCCACGGGCTCAAGGAAAACGGTCGTCTTGCCGCCGAAGCCGCCGCCGATTTCGGAGGCTGTCACGCGAAGCTGGCCCTGCTTCAGCCCGAGGATGGCGGCGCATGTATCGCGCACCATGTACTGGCCCTGCGTGCAGCACCAAAGGTCGGCCTGCCCGTCCTGTCCCAACTGCGCAAGGCAGGCATGGGGTTCGATATAGCCCTGGTGCGTGGCCTCGGTCCGGTAGGTGCGTTCCAGCACCTTGTCGGCCTGGGCGAGCCCCGCGTCGATATCGCCATGGCCGAATTCGTACCGGGCCATGATGTTGGGCGACACGCCGGAGGGCACGGATTCGTTCGCGCGGCCGGTATGCAGCGCCGGGGCGCCGTCCTCGATGGCCGCGTCTATGTCCGTGACGTGGGGCAGCGGTTCGTACTCGACCCTGATCGCCTTGAGCGCCTTGCGCGCGACATGACCCGACGAGGCCGCGATCGCAGCCACCGCGTGCCCGTCATACAGCGCCTTGGCGCCGGCCATGCAGTTGTCGCGGATGTCGTCATTGGCCTCGTCAAGTTCGATGTCAGGGAAATCGGCGCGGGTGAGGACGGCATGCACCCCGTCCATCGCCTCGGCCACGGAGGTGTCGATCGACTTGATGCGTGCGTGGGGGTGCGGGCTGCGCAGGACGAGCCCCGTGAGCATGCCAGGCGCCGACATGTCCGCGCCGAACCGGGCGCGGCCCGTCACCTTGTCTATGCCGTCGGGGCGGTCGGGCCGGGTGCCCACCACCTTGAAATCCATCCTGGTGTCGGTCTTGCTGTCCAGTGCCATTACGATGCCTCCCGCATTTCGGTGGCCGCGTCGAGGACGGCGCGAATGATCTTGTCATAGCCCGTGCACCGGCAGAGGTTGCCGGCCAGCCAGTAGCGTGCCTCTTCCTCGGTCGGGTCGGGGTTGTGCGCCAGCAGTGACTTGGCCGCCACGAGGATGCCCGGCGTGCAGATGCCGCATTGCAGCGCGGCATGCTCGATGAACTTGCGTTGCAGTGGATGCAGGGTTTCACCCTCGGCCATGCCCTCGATCGTGTCGACCCGCGCGCCCTCGGCCTCGGCGCCGAGCACGAGACAGGCGCAGACCAGCCGGCCATCGACGGTGACGGAACAGGCCCCGCAATCGCCGGTGCCGCAGCCTTCCTTGGAGCCGGTCATGCCCAGCCGGTCGCGCAGCACGTCAAGAAGCGTCTCATCGGGTTCGCAAAGGAACTCGGTCGGGTCGCCGTTGACGTTCGTGGTGACGTGAATCTGGCTCATGTCGCACCTCCTGCGCGATTCCTGGCGATTTTCGCGGCCCGCTTGGCCAGTACTCCGGCGACGTGGACCCTGAATTCCTCGGTGCCGCGCTTGTCGGCAATGGGGGTGGCCGCCGTGGAACAGGCAGCCGCCAACGCGTCAAGCGCAGCGTCATCGGCCCGCGTGCCGACAAGGGTCTTCGCGGCGTCCTCGACAAGGATCACCGTCGGCGCCACCGCGCCGAGCGCAACGCGCGCCGCGATGCAGGTGCCGTCGGCGTCGAGCGTAAGCGACACGCCGCAGCCGACCACGGCGATGTCCATCTCGGTGCGCGGGATGAAGCGCAGGTAGGCATCGCCCGACCTTTCTGCCTTGGACGGAAGGAAGATCGAGGTGATGAATTCGCCGCGTTTCAGCGATGTCTTGCCCGGTCCGGTCGGGATGTCCTGAACGGGCAGGTCGCGCTGGCCATCGGGGCCGGCCACGCGCGCCACGCCGTCGGCGGCGACCATCGCGGGCACGCTGTCAGCGGCCGGGGAGGCGTTGCAAAGGTTGCCGGCAAGGGTGCAGCGGCCCTGGATCTGCGTGGAGCCGATCAGGTTGACGGCCTCGACCACGCCGGGCCAGTCCGCCACGAGCGCGTCATTCTCGCCCATCTCGGCACCGGATACGGCCGCGCCTATCCGCCAGCCGCCGTCTTCGCGTGTGATGCGCCGCAACTCGTCGATGCGCTTGATGTCAAGGATGCTGTCAGGCTCCGACATGCCGGAGCGCATACGCACCAGCAGGTCGGTTCCACCAGCCAGCACCCGGCACTCGCCCGCCTCGGCGGCGAGCAGGCGGACGGCGTCATCGACTGTCTTGGGTGAATGGTATTGCATGAGTGGCTTCCAGGTTACCGGGTTCGAGATTTGATCAAACGCATCCAACAGGAAAACGTGCCGGTCGTCAAATGGCCTTGCGCATGGTGCGGCGAAATGCAGGTGACGACTCGGGCATGGATGCGAGGTTATTGTATTAGGATGGTAGCATCGCGGCGCCGGGGCGCAAGCGGCAGATCGCCGGACCCCATCGCGGTGCGGCAGGCGGCGGGACATGACGCCGTCCTTGTGGCAGAGGGGAAATGGATGAAAGCGGACATGATATGCCGAGGCTGATATGCGCCACGATAAGATGACCAGTAGCGCCGGCGCGCACACCGCGCAGCCGGTTGCCGACCGGCTCGAGCGGTTGATCGCCTGTCCGGTCTGCGACGTGGTCTACACGGTGCCAACGGTCGAGTCGCAGGACCGCGCGGTCTGCGCGCGATGCCACACGGTGCTGATCGCGCCGCGGCGCAAGGCCGGCAAGCGGCTGATCGCGCTGGCGCTGACGGTACTGATCCTGATCGTGGCGGCGACGGTGTTCCCGTTCCTCGCCATCGACGCGCGGGGCCTGCATCGTGATGCCTCTGTCCTTCAGACAGCGTTTGCCTTCTCCGGCGCGATGTCGGTCTTGTCCGTCGCGGTGCTTTTCTTCATCGTCGTGATCCCGGCCACGCGGCTGGCGCTGCTGATCTACGTGTTGGCGCCCTTGATCCGTGACAGGCCGCCGGCACGGTGGGCGCAGCAGGCGTTCCGGTTGTCCGAGGCGCTGATACCTTGGTCCATGGCCGAGATCTTTGCACTTGGCTGCGCCGTCGCGCTGGTCAAGCTGAGCGATCTGGCCGATGTGGTGTTCGGGCCCGCGGCGTGGCTCTTCGCGGCGTTGGTGGTGATCGTGGTCGTCACGGATCGGCTGATGTGCAGGTACTCGATATGGAAATCACTGGAGAACTGAAAACGGCGCGGGAGATGGGGCTGGTCGGCTGCACGCGCTGTACCCGCGTCAGCCCGGCGGGCACAGCCCGTTGCCCGCGTTGCGGCAGCGTGCTGAGATCGCGCGATCCGATGACGCTGCAGAAGGTCTGGGCATGGTGGCTTGTCGGGCTCGGGTGCTACGCGCCGGCCAATCTGTACCCGATGCTGGAGACACGGACTCTGACCGGGACCCAGAGCGATACCATCATTGGCGGTGCCGTCGATCTGGCCCAGCACGGAAACTGGGGCGTGGCCATCATCATATTGATCGCCAGTGTCCTGATCCCGGTGGGGAAATTCGTGGCGCTTGCCGGTCTTGCCATCGGGGTGCGCCGCGGGCCGCAGCTTTCGGACAAGAGGCGCCACCTGCTGTACGAAGTGGTCGACTATATCGGCCGCTGGTCGATGATCGACGTGTTCGTCGTTGCGATTCTGTCGTCGCTGGTGCAACTTCAGGCGCTGGCGTCGATCACGCCGGGCCGGGCCAGCCTGTTCTTTGCGCTGTCGGTGATATTCACCATGCTGTCGGCACAGGCTTTCGACAGTCGATTGATCTGGGATACCGGCCGCCGCGAAGACATGCCGGGCAGGGCCGGGCGGGCCGATCATAGGCGAAGGGAGCCGACTGCGTGAGCGATGACGACACCATGCCGCCCGAGGCGCCCGTCGAGCCTGCCCGCCGGGGCCTTCTCGATCGCATTTCCATCGTGTGGATCGTACCCGCGGTGGCGTTGGCCGTGGTGCTGGCGATCGCCGCGCAAACCTATCTGGACCGCGGACCGCTGGTCGAGATCAGTTTCGAGAACGCGTCGGGGGTGAAACCGGGCACGACGGAATTGCGTTATCGCGATGTCACCGTCGGCCTTGTCGAGGAGGTGTATTTCACCGACGGTCTGGACCGTGTTCTGGTGTCCGTCCGGCTTGAACAGGAGGTGGCGCCGTATGTCGATGCCGATGCGGAATTCTGGGTGGTGCGCCCGCAGGTGACCACGCAAGGGGTGCGCGGGCTGAACACGGTGCTGTCCGGCGTCTACATCGAAGGGGTCTGGGACAACGAGGCCGGTGGGGCCGTCGAACGCTTCGAGGGGCTTCCGGATGCGCCGTTGAACCGGGCAGGGCAGGACGGGCTGCGCCTGACCCTGCGCGCCTCGGGCAAGGCCACGGTCACAGAGAACGCGCCGATCCTGTACCGCGGCATTACCGTGGGGCGTGTCGGCAAGCCGACGATTTCAGCGGACGGCAGCACGGCCGAGGCCGAGGCGCTGATATTTGCCCCGCATGACCGGTTGATCAATGACGCCACCCGGTTCTGGGATGCGTCGGGCTTCTCCTTCTCGCTGGGGGCGGGGGGGGCCGCGCTGGATTTCTCCTCGGTGGCGGCACTCGTATCGGGCGGGATCGCGTTTGATACCATGGTATCGGGCGGCGGCCCGGCGCAGGCAGGTGACAATTTCACCATATTCGCCGACGAGGCGGCCGCGCGCGCCAGCATCTTTGCGGGGGATGACGGTGAAACCGTCACGCTGACGGCCGTTTTCGAGGACAATGTCGCCGGGCTGAGCGTCGATTCGCCGGTGGAACTGAACGGGATCGCCATCGGCCGGGTCAGCGCGCTGAGCGGTATCATGGACCCGGAGAGCTTCGGCGACAGCCGGGTCCGGCTGGCCGCCACGTTGGCGATCCGTCCCCGCCGGCTGGGGCTGGACGGCGAGACGGGCACGCAGGCGGCGCTCGACTTCCTGCGCGGGCGCATTGCCGAAGGGCTGCGCGCGCGCCTTGCCACCGACTCGATCCTGACCGGCGGGCTCAAGGTGGAGCTGGTGGACGTGGGGAATGGGGAAGCGCCCGCCACGATGCCGGGCGACGGGCCCGGCGACCTGACCGTGCCGACCACGCAAAGCGACATCGCGGACGTGTCGGCAACCGCCGAAGGGGTGTTCGAACGCATCAACGCGCTTCCGGTCGAAGACGTGATGGCGCGGGCGATCACGTTGATGGAAAACGCCAATCGGTTGATCACGGACGCGGACACGCGGGCGGTGCCCGGATCGCTGAACGGGTTGCTTGCCGACGCGCGGGGCGTGATCGGCGCGCCCGAGGTGCAGGCCCTGCCGGCGCGGCTGGACGCGGTGGTGGGAGAATTCGAGGCGCTTGGCGCCCGGTTCTCCCGGGCGCAGCTCGTGATGCGGCTTGAGGACGTGCTTGACGAGGCCGCGCAGGCGGCGCGCGGGGTCAATACCGCCGTGGCCGGTGTCCCTGACCTCGTCGAGCGGCTCGACGCGGTGGCGGCCAAGGCCGAGGCCGTCGAGATCGAGGCGGCGGCCGAAGAGCTTTCTTCCTTGCTCGACGCCGCACGAACCCTGCTGTCCGGAGAGGACACCCGGGCCCTGCCCGGCAGGCTGAACAGCGCCTTGACGGAACTGGCCGCCATCCTGTCGCAGCTGCGCGAGGGCAACGTCGTCGAGAACGCGCGCACGACGCTGGAATCGGCCAGCGACGCCGCAGACACCTTTGCCGCGGCCGGCAGCGACCTGCCCGGGCTCATCGCCGAGGCAGAGAACGTTCTGGCGCAGGCGCGACGCACGCTCGAAGGCTACGAGGCCGGCGGCGGGCTTGCCCGTGATACGCGTGCGGCACTTGCCGAGGTTCAGCGCGCCGCCAAGGCCGTCGCCTCGCTCGCCCGCGCGATCGAACGCAACCCCAGCTCACTTCTGAGAGGACGCTGAGACGATGACCCGACCCTTTCTCGTGCCAATGATAGTCGCTGCCGCGGTCCTGTCCGCCTGTGCCGCAACGCCAGAGAAACGGCTGGCGGTGCCGCAAGCTCCGTTCGCGAAAAAGCAGGCGGTGCCGCACGACACCATCGCCGTCCGCGAGGTTTCGCTGCCGGGTTACGCCGCGTCGGAAGACGTCTACACGACCGACGCGGCGGGCCTGCTCACCCGGCGGCACGGCCTTTTGTGGGCCGATGACCCGACACGGGCCGTCACGCTGGAGCTGACGCGCCACCTGTCACGGATAACCGGCGCCCGTGTCGCCGCGGAGCCTTGGCCGTTCGACGGTTTCCCCGAGGCGCAGGTCGAAGTCCGGATCGAGGAAATGCTGGCGGGCGGGGATGGTACGCTGCGCCTGTCCGGGCAGTATTTCATCGCCGCCGGGGAAGGGCATGAGCGCGCGCGGCTTTTCGAGCTGGGCGTTCCGGTCGACGACGACGGCAATCCGGCGAGCTTGGCCGCGGCACGCGGTCAGGCGTTGCGCGATCTTGCCGTCATGGTCGTCGAAAACGGTTTGCGCTGAGAGGGCCGGCGGCGCAAGTCAGAGCGCCGGCAGCCTGTACATGCCCGAAGCCGAGAAGGCGATTGCGCTGCCATCCTCGATCTCGGCGGCGAAGCGTTCTGCAATGGCGCGCAGCGCTGCCTTACGGCCCTTGTCGACGAGGGCGCGCCGCGACGGCAGCGGCATGGCGGCTCCCGGGGTCAGAAGGGCCTGTGACCAGATCAGCGGGTGCAGTTCCTGAAGATGCGCGCTCAGAAGCCAGTCGAGGCAGCCGTGCAGCTTGGCGCGCGCCGCCTCGGCCGACCCGGACAGGGCGCCGTCGCCCTGTTGCCGGGTCATGGCGATGGCGCAGAAGGCGGTGAAAAGGTTGACGATGTGCTGGTTGCGCTTGCGGTCGAGAATGTCGGCCATCCCCTCGATGAAGAACGCGTCGTCGAGCAGCGTCAAGACGTCGGGATCGAGCGAAAGCGCATCAAGGTAGACCCATGTATACCCCCCTGCGCCCCAGATTTCGCCGGTTCGTGCCGCGGTGCGGCGTGCCTGCAGTTCGATGGCGCCGACATCGCCATCGGCCGTTGACAGGAGATGCACGCCCAATGCGCGCATGTGGCGCGGGCAGTCCGGATCGAGATCAATCAGCGTTTCGTATGCGTCCGCCAGACGGGGCCGGGCGTCCGGGTCGAGCGCCGTCAACAGGCATCGCGCCGCCGCGAGCGAAGGGGCATCGAGATCCGCGGCGTCATGCGGGGCCAGCAGGTCGCGCGCGCGGCCGAGGTGAGCGCGGAACCGCAACCGGTGTTCGCCGGTGCCGTCGGGACCTGCGATCTGGTGCCATGCCCACGCGATATCGAGATGTGCCAGCGCAACAACCAGCGTACAGGCGTATTCGTCCGGCATGTCTGTGAGCATGTCCTCCAGCGCCTCGATCCCCGCCGGGTCGGGGACCATGCCGTCATGCAGCGAATCCTCGGCCGCTGCGACCACGTCGCTGCGCGCGCCGAACGCCAGCAGGGCACTGGCCGCTTCCCCGCCGGGTGTTGTCAGGCGCGCGTCGTCTGCATAACGGATGCGTTGTGCAAGATCGTCCCACCGCTCCTGCCGGGCAAGTTTCTGCCCGCTGTCCTGATGCGTGGCGCGGGCCATTTCCTCGTCTGTCACGGGCAGGGTCGGCAGGATGATCCGCTTTGCAAGGGTGTCGAGGTCGGCACGGCTTCTGCGGCCCGGCCGCTTCAGGGCGGCGAGACGGGCGGCAGGCGCAAGGCGCCGGCCAAGAGGTCCGGAAAGGATTTTTTTCAGGTAGCGGTCCGGTCGGATATTGGCGGGCATGAATTCTCCGGCACTCTTGTGTCTATGCGACCGTGCCGGGCCAATCCGGCCAAAACTTGGCGAAGCTGCGAAGAAGCCGGGGAATCAGCACAAGCCCGGCAGACGCCACCGGCCGGGCGCCGTGCTGTCACGTGCCGCGAATGCGGCTGACCATCTCTGTAGTGTCGCGGCTGAGGCCGGGCGTGGCGAGGATGCGATCAAGCTGACGTGCGATCAGCGCCCGGCGATGATCGTCGTAGCGTTTCCACGTCTCGAAGGCCGCGCACATCCGGGCCGTTGTCTGCGGATTGAGCGGATCGAGACGGATCAACCAGTCGGTCAGCAGTTCGTAGCCTTTGCCCGAAACATGGTGGAACCCGGCGGGAGACATGGCCAGCGCCCCCAGCACGGCGCGGAAGCGGTTGGGGTTCTTCAGGTTGAAATCGGGGTGATCCGTCAGGCGGCGTGCCGTGTCGGCGGCGTTTTCGGGCAGGGCGTTCACGATTTGCATCATGAACCACTTGTCGATCACCAGCCGGTCCTGACGCCACTGGTCGTAGAAGGCGCGCGTCGCCGCGTCACCCTTGCCGGCCTTGAGCAGGCAGCTGAACGCGGCGAGCTGCTGGGTCATGTTGCCGGCGGTGTCGTATTGCGTTTGCGCCTGCGCGCCGCCGTCGAGGCGCGTGATGAGGCCGAGCGCCGCGTTGGCCAGCGCCCGCGCACCTGACTGCGCGGCATCGGGGCGATAGGGCGCCGTGACCTGGTACTGGGCATACAGCCCCGGCGCGAGGTCCCGCAGCGCCTGCGCCTTGGCCAGACGCAACGTGTCAAGCGCTTCCCAGATGGCCTGCGGATCGGGCGTGTGACCCTTTTCGTGCAGCGTCTGTGCCAGATCGTCCTCGCCGGGAAGACCGAGGGCGAGCGCCCGGAAAGCCGGGTCGAGGCTGTCGTCACGGGCCATGTCCCGTACCGCGTCGAGATAGGCGTCGTCGGGTGCCGCGCCGTCCGTGATCATCGCGACAAGCCCTGATCGCGCGAGGGCGCGGCCGGCTTCCCACTTGTTGAAGGGGTCTGTGTCATGCGCCAGCAGGAAAGCGCGTTCCGCGTTCGTCGTGTCGCGGTCGACGATGACCGGCGCCGAGAAATCTCGCAGGATCGACGGCACCGGGCGCGCGTTCAGACCCTCGAAGGTGAAACTCTGCCGCGTCCCGGTCATTTCGCAGATAACGGTCTCGCGCACTTCGTCGCCATCGGGGCCCAGCAGCCCGACCGCCACCGGGATCACCTGCGGTTCTTTCACGTCCTGACCGGGTGTCGGTGGCGTTTGCTGTTCGAAATGAAGCGTGTAGGTGCCGTTGTCGTAGGTGTCGCTGACGTGTAGCCGCGGCGTGCCCGCCTGCGTGTACCAGCGCTTGAACTGCGTCAGGTCACGACCGGTCACATCCTCGAACACCTTGAGCCAATCCTCGATCGTGGCGGCGTCGCCGTCGTGGCGGTCGAAATAGAGGTCGAGCGCGCGGGCATAAGCCGTGTCCCCCACGAGCCGCTTGAGCATGCCGATCATCTCGGCCCCCTTTTCGTAGACCGTGGCGGTGTAGAAGTTGTTGATCTCGACGAAGCTCTCGGGCCGCACCGGATGGGCCAGCGGCCCGTTGTCCTCGCGGAACTGACGGGCGCGCAGGGTGATCACGTCGGTGATGCGCTTGACGGCCGCGCTGCGCTGATCCGCGGTGAACTGCGCGTCGCGGAAAACCGTCAGCCCCTCCTTCAGGCAGAGCTGGAACCAGTCGCGGCAGGTGACGCGGTTACCTGTCCAGTTGTGGAAATACTCATGCGCGATGATCGCCTCGATCCGCTCGAAATTCGCGTCGGTCGCGGTTTCGGGGCTGGCCAGCACGGCGGCGGAGTTGAAGATGTTCAGTCCCTTGTTCTCCATCGCGCCCATGTTGAAATCGTCAACGGCCACGATGTTGAAAACATCTAGGTCGTATTCGCGGCCGTAGACGTCCTCGTCCCATTTCATCGACTTGATCAGCGAGTCCATCGCGAAGGCGGTTTTGCCCTCGTCCCCCGGCCTGACCCAGACGTTGAGTTCCACATCGCGGCCGGAACGGGTGGTGAAACGCCCCGTATGGGTGCGCAGGTCGCCGGCGACCAGTGCGAAGAGGTAGGCCGGCTTGGGCCATGGATCGTGCCATTCGGCAAAGCCGGCCCCGGCCGCGCCGCGATTGCCGTTCGACAGCAGGACAGGCGCATCCCCTTCGATCCGCACCGAGAAGGGCGCCATCACGTCGGGCCGGTCGGGGTAGTAGGTGATCTTGCGGAAGCCCTCGGCCTCGCACTGCGTGCAATACATGCCGTTCGACATGTAAAGCCCTTCCAGCGCGGTATTGGCGGCGGGATTGATCTCGACTTCGGCTTCCCACGTGAAAGGCGCGTCCGGCACGCGGCAGCGCAGCCCGCCCTCGACCAACTCGACCGGGGCGTCGGCGCCGTCGATCCGGGCCCGGATCAGGTTGAGGTTCTCGCCGTGCAAAAAGAACTCACGGTCTTGTGACCCGGGGTTGGGTCGGAACTCCAACTTACTAATCACGCGCGTTTTTTCGGGGTGTAAACGGAAAGTCACGTGAACCGCGTCGACAAGGTAGTTTGGTGGTGAATAATCTGCGAGATAGATCGGGTCGGAAGCGGCGTCATTCGTCACGGCGATCTCCGTCAGCTGTTCGGGTTCGACCGGACGTTAGGGCGACGCGGGGCCGGCCGCAACGGCAGGTGGCCCCGAGAGGCGAAAAACCGGAAGGAAACAAATGATATCGGCGCCTGACACGAAGGTGGGAAAGCAGAAATCACGCCACAAGCCCGCGCTTTGAGGAATTGGCGCGGTCGTGGTTTTTGCGGGGACACTCTTTGCCGGTCTCATGCGCTGGCTGGCCCATGCCGGTAATGAGCCGCGTGATGCCGACGTGAAATCGACCGCCGCACAGGAGAAAAAGTGCAGCCCGACTGACTATTGAAACGCCTTGGACGGAGCGAGGACACTTGTCATGGCCGACGTATCGATTTGCTGGTTCAAACGCGACCTGAGGGTCACGGACCATCCCGCTCTCGCACTGGCGGCAGAACTCGGGGCGGTGATACCGCTTTACATCGTCGAGCCCGAACTCTGGCGGCAACCGGACATGTCCGGGCGCCAGTACGATTTTCTGACCGAGACGCTCGCGGGTCTTCGCCAAGACCTCGCGCAACTGGGGCTGAGCCTTGTTCTGCGCGTGGGTGATGCTGTCGACGTGCTGGAGGAGCTTCGCGGGCGCACCGGTGCGGGCTGGCTTGTCAGCCACGAGGAGACCGGAAATAGCTGGACTTTCGCGCGCGACCGTGCTGTCGCATCCTGGGCACGCGGGCAGGGCGTAACATGGGAGGAACTGCCACAGTGCGGCGTCGTACGACGTCTGCCCGGCCGTGACGGATGGCAGCGATCACGTGACCGTTTCATGGCGACCGACATGTGCGCCCCGCCACGGAACGCCCGGCCCGGCCCGGTGGTTGACAGCGATCCGATGCCACCGGCACGTGACCTCGGGCTTTCGGATCAATGCCCGTATCGCCAGAAGGGCGGCCGTGACCGGGCCGAAAGGGCGATAGATGGGTTCCTGCGGACCCGCGGGCGGACGTATCGGCGGGCCATGTCCTCGCCATTGACCGGCGCCCGGGCCTGTTCGCGGGTGAGCCCGCACCTTGCATTCGGCACCCTGTCGGTGCGGGAGGCCGTGCAGATTGCCAAGGGGCGGCAAGCCGAGGTGAAGGGGCGCCGGGATGGCTGGTCCGGTTCCCTGCGGTCCTTTCAATCCCGGCTCGCCTGGCGTGATCATTTCATGCAGAAGCTCGAGGACGAGCCAAAGATCGAGCATCGCTGCCTTCATCCCGATTACGAGGGGCTGCGCCCCGCGCAACCGGACCGCGCGCGACTCGAGGCTTGGGCGAACGGCGAGACAGGCCTGCCTTTCGTGGATGCCTGCATGCGCAGCTTGCACGCCACCGGATGGCTGAACTTCAGGATGCGCAGCATGGTCATGGCGGTTGCCAGCTACCACCTCTGGATCGACTGGCGCGAGACGGGGCCGGTTCTGGCGCGCCTCTTCACCGATTACGAGCCGGGCATTCACTGGTCGCAGGTGCAGATGCAGTCCGGGACGACCGGGATCAATTCCATCCGTATTTACAACCCCGTGAAGCAGGGTCTCGATCAGGATCCGGACGGCTTGTTCACGCGCCGGTGGATACCCGAATTGTCGGCCGTGCCGGACGAGTTCCTGCAAATGCCGTGGCGATGGCAAGAGGCCGGACGCGTTCTCGGCCACGTGTATCCCCACCCCGTCGTCGCGCCGGAGGACGCTGCGCGCGCGGCGCGACAGGCCGTCTGGGCCGTCCGGGGGAGGCCGGGCTTCCGCGACCGTGCCCTTGGCATCGCCGCCCAACACGGCAGCCGCAAACGGTCGCGCCCGGGCATTCCGGCGCCGGATCGCCAGATGCGGTTCGATTTCTGATGGCGCGGATGCGGCGAAAATCCGATCTGCCCACCAAGATCTGCGCCGCGTGCGGACGCCCCTTCACGTGGCGGCGGAAATGGGCGCGGGACTGGGACAGCGTGCGGTACTGCAGCAAACGCTGCCGCGGGGCCGGCGCGGCGTCGGGGAAATAGCCCTGCAGCGGTGCGCGGCGGGCTGTGCGCCTATTGAGGTTTCAATATGTGATGCGCATGTATAACATCAGTATCGTGACAACCGGTGCAGGACAGGCATGAAACGCCCGATCATAGGAATCATTGGGAATTATCACGAGATCGATGGCCGTTATCCGGTCCATGCGGGTGGCACGATGAACTCCGAGGCCATTGCCGGCGTGGCCGGATGCATGCCGCTCATCGTACCGAGCGATCCGCGTTTTGTCAGCGTTGCCGACCTGATGGACCGGTGCGACGGGTTCATGCTGACAGGTGGGCGGCCGAACGTTCATCCCGAGGAATACGGCGAGACCCCGACGGAAGCGCACGGCGCGTTCGACCGGGCCCGCGACGCCATCACCCTGCCGCTGGTCCGCGCCTGCGTCGAGCAGGGGCAGCCGGTTCTGGGCATTTGCCGCGGCTTCCAGGAGGTGAATGTCGCCATGGGCGGCACGCTTCACCCCGAGATACGCGAATTGCCGGGCCGCGAGAACCACCGGATGCCACCGGACGCGACGCTGGCCGAACAATTCGCCCCGCGCCACAAGGTGCATTTCACCGAAAACGGCGTGTTTCACCGCTTGATCGGGGCGACCGAGGTGATGACCAATACGCTGCATGGACAGGGTGTCGTCAAACCCGGACAGGATGTCGTGATCGACGGCCATGCCGACGATGGCACCCCCGAGGCGATCTATATCAAGGGCGCCAAGGGATTCGCGTTTTCCGTCCAGTGGCATCCTGAATGGAACGCGGCCAATGATCCGGTCAGCCGACCGCTCTTCACCGCTTTCGGAGATGCGGCGCGGGCGTGGGCGGCCGGGCAGCAGGCGCGACCGGCGTTGAAATCCGCCTGACGGAACGACCCCGAGAACGCGGTCCCTCGAGCGGGATGCCGAAAGCCGCCGCGGTCCGCGGTCCTTACATACCTTGATTGATCCCGAGCAATGCGAGAGCCGGGATTCCGCGGCAAGGCGTGGCCACGGGAGGACCGCGTGATGAAGATTGCGATCACTTATGCCACGACCGAAGGACAGACCCGGCGCATATGCCGGTTCTGTGCGGACAAGCTGGTCGATGACGGTCACGCGGTCGAGTTGCTTGCCGCTGCGGATGGTGATGACCTCAACCTCGGGCGGTTTGATGCCGCGATCCTCGCGGCATCGGTTCACGTTGGGGCCTATCAGGCCGGAATGCGCGCCTTCGTGGAATACCATGCCGCTGCGCTGGCAGGGCGCCGCACGCTTTTCCTGTCGGTTTCGCTGGCGGCGGCCGGGGATGACCCGGACGAGCTGGCCGAGCTGGACGCGATCGCCGACCGTTTCTTTCGCGATACGGGCTGGCGGCCGGACAGGGTAGCGCAGGTCGCCGGCGCCTTTCGCTTCACGCAGTACGATTTCTTCCGCTCATGGGCGATGCGATGGATCGCGTCGCGCAAGGGCGAAGAGGTCGATCCGCACGCGGACAAGGAATATACCGACTGGGACGCGCTGCATGCCGTGCTGCACGATTGGTCGGCAGGGTCAGACGGTGAGGCTCCGGGCTGATTCCCGTGCCAGAAGCGCGGCCTCGCGTTTCTTCAGGCAGGTTCGGGCGGTTTCCAGATGACGCCCCGCCGCGATGCGCAGCTCGGGGAAAACGGCAAAGAGTTCCTCCCGCGCGGCCGCGTCGATGGCCGTGATGGCCGCGTCCCCGGCGTGGAAACTTTCGGCGGCGATGCCGTCTGCATAGATGATCTCGTGCCGGTCGAACATGATGTGGACGTAGGTCACCGTTGCCCGCGGCACGATCCGCACATCGTTGTCATTGACGAGATGCTTGGCCGCAACCAGCACCTCGGACTCGCCGAAAAGCAATTCGGCCGTGTACCCGGTGAACAGGATACGATGCTGCGGGGATATCAGCAGGCCGCCGCACGTGTCGCCGCCGGCCATGTCCGGCGCGATGCGGACCGGTGCGAAGCGCCCCGTCCCCGGGAGGTCGCGCCGGCCGATCCAGCGGATCGGCCTCAGGCCGTGATCGCGTGTCACCACCATGTCGCCCACCGCCAGTGTTTCGATGGGGCGATCGCCGAATTGCGTCAGGAGGCGGGTGCCGGGGGTGAAGCAGATGATGTTGTCGATTTCCGCGCCGCCCCCCGCCGTCGCAGACGCCATCCCGAAATGGCCCGACAGATCGCCCGCGTAAGCGTCGGAAGCGGCAAAAGTGATGTCGTCGTACGAGGGCGCCCAGGTCAGCATCCGCGTTGGCCCCGTTTTGGCAAAAGAGATGTTGATGCTGCCGCCGCCGGTTTCAGCCCGGGCCGGCCGGTCACCCGTCGCGTGGCTGTCCTGACCGGGGTCGGCAGGCGGGTGTGGGTGGCGTTGTCGAACCTGCTGTCGCCGGTATCGCTGGGGTGATCCGCCCTCTGGCCGCCCAGGCACATGCGACGGCGCGTGCTTTGTCCGAAAATGGGTCTCATGCCTCGACCTTGCCTTCGTACGGGTGCCCGGCGTCCCGGTTTCCGCACGCGATTCTGCCTCGTCGGAGGGCGCCGTGCTGACTACGCGGCGCAGCGGCACCTTAGCCGGCAACCTCTTATGAAATGCTAACGGCGCAGTTGGGCGGAATTCCGGGTCGGGTGTGACGATAGGATGGTCCGCCGACGGCGCAGCGCCGCAATCACGCCGCGTTCATGCATCTGGCCTCGGCGGTTGCGAGCAGTCGTGCCTCGTGCTGCTTGAGGCAGGGGCGTGCCGCCTCGGCGCCCGCGCCCGTGCGCAATTCGGGAAAGATGCTGAATATCTCTTCGCGGGCGGCATCGCAAACGGCCGAAAGGCCCATTTCCGCGGCTTGAAAGCTCTCCGTTGCGGCGTTTTCCGCGTAGATGATCTCGTGCCGGTCGAACATCAGGTGAAAGTAGGTGACCTGATCGCACGGGGCCTTGATCACCGCGTTGCCGTCAACGAGGTGCGTGGCGGCGACCAGCACCTCGGGGTCGCCGAAAAGCAATTGTGCCTTGTAGCCGGCGAAGAGAAACCGGTGCTGAGGGGAAACGCGCAAGGGCCGCGTCGCGCCGTCCAGGACACCCGGTTGAACAAGGATCGGCGCGAACCGGGCGTGACCGGCGACCGTCCGACGCCCGATCCAGCGGACCGGCCGGGCCCCGTGATCCCGCGTGATGACGAGATCACCCTTGCACAGCGTCTCCACCGGCCGCTCGCCGCGCGGCGTGAGGATCCGCGCGCCCGCGGTGAAACAGATGATGTTCTCGATTTCCGAGAAAGTGACCGCGGTGCCGTCGGCCATCGCGAAATTGCCCGACAGCCCGCCCGCCATATCGTCCGTGTTGGTGAAGGTCAGGTCCGCGAAGGTCACTTCGGGGGTCAGTTGTAGGGTGTCGCCGCCGGTCTCGCCCGTCTCGCCGCCCGTCAGGCTGATTGTGCCGGTGCCGTCTTCGCCGAGGTCCTCTAGCACGAACAGGTCATCGCCGGCGCCGCCGTCAGCCGTGTCGCCCTCGGCGATGCGCATCACGTCATCGCCCGTGCCGCCAACCAGCGTGTCCGCGCCCACGCCGCCGTCGAGGGTATCCGCGCCGGCCGCCCCCAGTATCCGGTCGGCGCCGGTCCCGCCGTCAAGGCTGTCGGCCCCGTCTTCAGGCAGGACGGTTTCGAACCGGATATCCGTGACGTTGATCGCCTGCGTGTTGCCGAGCCCGTTCTCGTACGCGATTTCGATTCTCTGAACCGGGCCGTCCATCTCGACCAGGACCGACCCTGCAAGATCATCCGTGGCCGTGGCGGTGTTATCCGAGCTGACCGTGTTTCCCGAAACCGTCTGTCCGCCGCCGGTATCGAGGGTGACAGCCACCGGCGCCCCATCGGCGTCGTAGGCGTCGATCGTCACGATATCGCGGTGATTTCCGTCCCCCCAGTCGAGGTCGTTGATGCGGAAAGCGACATTCTGAACCTCGTCGTCCATGACGCTGCCCGAGGTCGCCGCGAAGTCGATGGTGGTGGTCGAGGAGGCGCCGGCGCCCTGAGCAAACAGATCGAGGCTGGAATCGGTAGCGAAGGACTCTCCGGTGGCGGTGTACATCGGGTCCGTCGTCTCGACGCGGAAAGTGGGGGAGTTGTCGCCGTCATCGGTGAAGCCGACGGTGACATCCATCTCGCCCGTGTTGAGCGTGAAGCCGCCCGAAAGGTCGGTTCCGTCGGTGTCGAGCGCGCTCCAGTTCAGCGTTTCGACGACCGGCGCGGCCCCGTTGCTGCCGCCGTGGATGACATCCGCGCCATCGCCCCCCGTGACGGTATCCTGTCCGCCTCCGGCGATGATGGTGTCGGCGCCGGCGGCCCCTTTGACCGTGTCGTCGCCCTCGCCGCTGCTGATCGTGTCGTCCGTGGCGCCGGCGCGGTCTCCGTCGGTGTCGGGTTGGCTGGGGTCGATCCTGTCGCTGCCGGTCGTGCCCCCGACCACGCCGTCGTTCGACGTGAACCCGCCCGCCGGGGCGGATTCCACCTTGGCGGCCGTTATCGTGTCCACGGCGCCGAAATCAGGGACGAAATAGACGTTGCCGTCCGTGGCGTGGTAAAATTGGCCGGGTTCTGATACGTCGTTGAAGGTCTGACCGTTCCACGTGCCGGACCAGACCCAGTCGCCCGCACCGAGGTCCTGCTGGATCAGGAAACCGGTGAGGGGGCCGGCGATCGAATCGGTGGAATCAAGCGAATTGTCAGACAGTTGGACGAGATACCCCTGGGGCATGCTCATTACTCCTTGCGGGCAGACACAGGTGACCTGCCGCAGTCACGCTGTGCGATCCGGCGGGGCGGAACATTATTTTTCCGACCCATTCGATAAAAATCGTCCGAGGCAAAACTGCGATGCGAATCGGGTTTATTCGTGGTCAACCGAGGCGGGCCAAGCGCGACGAAAAGACGTCTGTTGCGGCGCCGCCATTGCCGTAGAGATGGTGACGTTGGATATTCAAAAACGGGCGGCGCCGCGCCGGGCGGCCCCGGAGCGGAGGAAGACGGAATGCTGAAATGGATCGACCTGCCACCTGTTTGGCTGGCGGGGGCCATCGCGCTGGCATGGTGGCAGTCGACGTATTCCACGCTCGGGCTGGGGTTCGGCGGCGCGTGGTCGGACCTTGCCGGCGGGGTGCTTGTGGGCGGCGGTGTGCTGTTGATGCTGCTGGCGGTGGCCGAGTTCCGCAAGCACAAGACGACCGTGGTGCCGCATCACACGCCCGAAAGGCTGATCCAGACCGGTATCTTCAGCCGGACGCGCAACCCGATCTATCTGGGCGATGCGCTGGTGCTGGCCGGGCTGATCCTGCGCTGGGACGCGGTGTTGTCGCTGCCGCTGATTCCGGTCTTCGTCTGGATCATCGAAAAGCGCTTCATCGAACCCGAGGAAGACCGGATGCGGCGCGCGTTCCGCATGGAGTTTGCGCGCTACTGCGAAAAGACAAGGCGGTGGATATGACCGAATGCGACATTCCTTGCATCGAAACCGGTGGAAAAATGTGGAATAAGCGGTGCTGATGGTATCTAAGGCCGGGTGATCGGCCCGCGGTGCCGCCCGAATAACACCAGAAACAGGACGAGATAACGGGGGAGACGAGATTGAAGATCGGAACACCTAAGGAAGTGATGGAGGGCGAGGCCCGGGTCGCGATGACCCCCGACTCGGCCCGGCAGCTTCAGAAACTGGGCTATGACTGCGCCATCGAGACCGGCGCGGGCAAGGCGGCGGGCTTTGCCGATGCCGCCTACGAGGAAGCCGGCGTCGAGGTCATCAAGACCGCCGCGCAATTGTACAAGGCCGCGGATATCGTGGCCAAGGTGCGCCCGCCGACGGAGACCGAGGCCAAGCGGCTGCGCAAGGACCAGCTGCTTGTTTCCTTCTTCTGGCCGGCCGAGAACGAGGACCAGATGCAGATGCTGGCCGAGAAGGGCACCAGCGTCATCGCGATGGACATGGTGCCGCGGATCAGCCGCGCTCAGAAAATGGACGCGCTCAGCTCGATGGCCAATATCGCGGGTTACCGCGCGGTGATCGAGGCCGGCAACAATTTCGGCCGGTTCTTCACCGGGCAGGTGACGGCGGCGGGCAAGGTGCCACCGGCGAAGGTGCTGGTGGTGGGGGCCGGCGTGGCCGGGCTGGCCGCGATCGGCACGTCCACCAGTCTTGGCGCGATCACCTATGCCTTCGACGTGCGCCCGGAAGTGGCCGAGCAGGTGGAATCGATGGGCGCCGAGTTCGTCTATCTCGATTTCGACGAGGAGCAGCAGGACGGCTCGGGCACCGGCGGCTATGCCGCGCCGTCCTCGCCGGAATTCCGCGAGGCGCAGCTGGCCAAGTTCCGCGAACTGGCACCGGAGGTCGATATCGTCATCACCACGGCGCTGATCCCGAACCGCGAGGCACCGGAACTCTGGACCGAGGACATGGTGAAATCCATGAAGCGCGGCAGCGTGATCGTGGATCTTGCGGCCGAGAAGGGCGGGAACTGCAAGCTGACGGTGATGGACGACAAGATCGTCACCGACAACGGCGTGACGATCATCGGCTACACCGATTTCCCGAGCCGGATGGCGACCCAGTCATCGAGCCTTTACGCCACCAACATCCGCCATCTGATGACGGACCTGACACCTGAAAAGGACGGACAGGTCGTACATGATATGGAGGATGACGTGATCCGCGGCTGCACCGTGGCCCATGCCGACGAGGTGACATTTCCACCGCCGCCGCCCAAGGTGCAGGCGATTGCCGCCGCGCCCAAGAAGGAGCCGGAAAAGGAACTCACCCCCGAGGAAAAACGCGCGCAGGAACTGGCCGCGTTCAAGGAGCAGACCAAGCGGCAGGTCACGCTGCTGGGCATTGGCGGGGCGTTGGTGCTGGCGGCGGGGCTCGTGGCGCCGGCCAGCTTCATGCAGCATTTCATCGTCTTCGTGCTGTCGGTCTTCGTGGGCTTTCAGGTGATCTGGGGCGTCAGCCACAGCCTTCATACGCCGCTGATGGCGGTGACGAACGCGATCTCGTCGATCATCATTCTGGGCGCGCTGATGCAGATCGGCTCAAGCTCGGTGCTGATCACGGTGCTGGCGGCGCTGGCCGTCTTCATGGCGGGAATCAACATTTTCGGCGGCTTCCTCGTCACGCGGCGGATGCTTGCCATGTTCCAGAAATCCTGAGACGGAGGCGACAATGGATTACGGATTTACCATTGCGGCCTACGTGGTCGCGGCTGTTCTTTTCATCCTGAGCCTCGGCGGCCTGAGCGGGCAGGAAAGCGCCAAGCGCGCGGTCTGGTACGGCATCGTGGGCATGGCGATCGCCGTGCTGGCGACATTGATCGGCCCCGGGGCCGGGCTGTGGTGGCTGTCGATCCTGCTGATCGCGGCCGGGTCGCTTGTCGGCTACCAGCTGGCCACGCGGGTGCAGATGACGCAGATGCCCGAACTGGTGGCGATCATGCACTCGCTCGTGGGGCTTGCCGCCGTCTTCGTGGGCTTCAACGCCGATATCGAGCTGGGCCGTGTCGCGGCGGCCTTCGGCGGGCAGGGCCTCGCCTTCCCGCGGCCCGAGGAGGTGACGCCCGAGGCGTCGGAATTCGCCAAGACGTTCTCGGGGTTCGCGGCCATCGTGGCCAAAAAGACCGGGGTCGAGGTCAGCATCCTGATGGTCGAGCTGGTGCTGGGCATCTGGATCGGCGCGGTGACCTTCACCGGCTCGGTCGTCGCCTACGGCAAGCTGGCCGGCAAGGTCGATTCGGCCGCCAAGAAACTGCCCGGCGGGCATGTCCTGAACGCGGGCGCTGTGGCGCTGTCGGTGATCTTCGCCGCGATGTACCTCGGCGGAGCGGGCAGCTGGACGCTGGTCCTGCTCACCATCCTCGCGCTTTTCATCGGCTATCACCTGATCATGGGAATCGGCGGCGCCGACATGCCGGTGGTGGTGTCGATGCTCAACAGCTACTCGGGCTGGGCGGCGGCGGCCATCGGCTTCAGCCTTGGCAATGACCTGCTGATCGTTGTCGGCGCGCTGGTTGGCTCCTCGGGGGCGATCCTGAGCTATATCATGTGCAAGGCGATGAACCGCTCGTTCATCAGCGTGATCCTCGGCGGGTTCGGCGGCGCGCAGGGCCCGGCGGCCGAGGTCGAGGGCGAGCAGGTCGCCATCGACCCCGACGGCGTGGCGCAGGCGCTCAACGAGGCCGACAGCATCATCATCGTGCCCGGCTACGGCATGGCGGTGGCGCAGGCGCAGCAGGCGGTCAGCGAACTGACCAACAAGCTGCGCGCCAAGGGCAAGGAAGTGCGGTTCGCCATACACCCCGTCGCCGGGCGTCTGCCGGGCCACATGAACGTGCTGCTGGCCGAGGCCAAGGTGCCCTACGACATCGTGCTCGAGATGGACGAGATCAACGACGATTTCCCGGACACCGACGTGGTGATCGTCATCGGCTCGAACGATATCGTGAACCCGGCCGCGCAGGACGACCCTAACAGCCCGATCGCCGGGATGCCGGTGCTAGAGGTCTGGAAGGCCAAGAACGTCTTCGTCTCCAAGCGCGGGCAGGGCGCGGGGTATTCGGGTATCGAGAACCCGCTGTTCTTCAAGGAGAACACCCGCATGTTCTACGGCGACGCCAAGGACAGCGTGAGCAAGTTGCTGACGCTTGTCGATTGACCCGTCCCGGCCAAATCAGTGTGAAAGGGCACCCGTTCGGGTGCCCTTTCCGTTTCAGACGCCGTGATGGCCGCCGCGCCGTGTTGCCCGAATGCAAGTATGCGCCGGGACACCTTGCGCACTGTTTCCTTCGCGGCATCGCGGCATAATCTGGCAACAAGACCCAACACCGCGTCGAAAGGCCCCCCAATGGCACGCATCGAAGACCATCCTCTGCGCTACAGTCTGGCCAATGAACTGCACGCGCGCCCCTTCCCGTCGCTGACTGTGCCGACCACGGCGGCCTTCCTCGCGATCAAGCGCGTGAACAGTGCCGCGGGCCGGGACCGGGACGCGGACATGGCGCATCTCGTGGCGTTGCTGGACCGCTACGGCGCGCCGCACCCGCAACCTGGGGCCACGCATTTCTTCGGCAAGATCGGCCGGCACATGCTGAAATGGGAAAGCCATACCGAGATGGTGACTTACACCGCCTTCGCGGACGGGCTGAGTGCGCGGCCCTTCGACCCGACCGATTTCGAGGTATTCCCCGACGACTGGCTGAGCGAGGCGCCGGGCGCACGCATCACCTCGGCGCTGATCCGGGTCGCGCCGTGGCGCGACAAGGAGACGGTGCGCAAGGAAATCGCCGAGTGGTTCGTTCCCGAAAGCGTGGCGGTGGCGCGCGTGTTGGACGATGCTGCCGTGATCGCCGGGGATTTCCGCATCGATCCGGCGGGGCACCAGCGTTTCGCGGTGACGGTGGCGCCGCAGACCGGGCAGCGCCGGGTGGGGCGCGTCGTGCAGCGGCTGTGCGAGATCGAGACCTACAAGTCTATGTCCATGCTGGGCTTTTCCCGCGTGAAGGAGATGAACCCGCGGATGGGCGAACTCGACGAGCGGCTGAGCCACCTGATCGGGACGATGCCCGACAGCGCCACGCGTGCCGAGGACACGCTGGACGACCTGCTGGAGGTATCGGCCGAACTGGAGGGCATGGTGGCGCAATCCTCGTTCCGGTTCGGGGCGACGAAAGCCTACGAGCAGATCGTCAGGCAGCGCATCTCGGTGCTGCGTGAGGAAAGGTTCGAGGGGCGTCAGACGTTCTCGGAATTCATGATGCGCCGGTATGAGCCGGCGATGCGGACCGTGCTATCGACCAAGGAGCGGCTGGACGCCATGGCCGATCGCGCGATGCGCGCGGGCGACCTGTTGCGCACGCGCGTGGATGTGGAGCGCAGCGCGCAGAACCAGAAGCTGCTGGAAAGCATGAACCGCCGGGCGGATCTGCAACTGCGCCTGCAGCGCACGGTCGAGGGGCTGAGCGTTGTCGCGATCAGTTACTACGCCGTGTCGCTGGCGGGCTACCTGCTCTACCCGCTGAGCGAGGCGTTCGGCGTGGGCAAGGGGATGGTCACGGCGGCGGTGACGCTGCCGGTGGTGCTGGCCGTCTGGCTTGTCATCCGTCATGTCCGCAAGAAAATGGAATAGCCGCGGCGCCCCGCGTGGCGCGACGGCCGCAGTACCGGCGCGCCGTGTCGTGACCGGTTCCCGCGGCGGGGCGGATAGGGCATACTCGGGCCGGGGAGGAAACCGGACACCTTGTCGAAAGGGGGTTTCCATGACGTCGAACATTCCGGAAATCGGATTTCTGCCCACGAGCTGGCGGCGCGACCTGGACCTTTTCCTGGCCGAGCGCGCGCAGGGCATGAACGCCTACATGCTGAGCCGGAACAGGCTGGCCAGCGTGGCGCGGCTGGCGATGCTGAGTGACGCGGAACTGGCGGAACTGGGTCTTGCGCGCGAGGACATCCCGGCATTCGTTTTCGAGGACATCCTGCCCGGCTGACAGGCCGGGCGCGGTTGCGCTTGACACCGTCAGGCCCCGCCGCCAAGGCTTTGCCGCATGTTCGATCTGCGACCCGTGGGATATGTCATCGGCTTGATGGTCATGGCGCTGGGCCTGACGATGATCCTGCCGATGGTGGTGGACATCGCCGAGGGGCGCGGGCATTGGGCCGTGTTCGCCGAAAGCGCGATCCTGACGGTTCTGATCGGGGGGCTCGTGGCGCTCGCGTGCCGGAACGGCGTGCGCGCCGGGCTGAGCATTCGGCAGGCCTTCATCCTGACCAGCGGGGTCTGGGCGGTCTTGCCGATTTTCGGAGCCTTGCCGTTCATGCTGGGGGCGACGAACGCGACCTTCACCGACGCTTTTTTCGAATCCATGTCCGGGCTGACGACCACGGGAACCACCATGTTCGTGGGGCTCGACGACCTGCCGAAAGGGATCTTGCTGTGGCGCAGCATCCTGCAATGGCTCGGGGGGCTGGGGATCGTCATCGTGGCATTGGTCTTCCTGCCCGTGATGCGCGTCGGTGGGATGCAGTTTTTCGTGTCCGAAGGCTTTGACACCTTTGGCAAGGTCCTGCCTCGGGCGGCGGATATCGCCAAGGGCGTGCTGAACATCTACCTTGCCCTGACGGTTGTGTGCATGCTGGCCTATCTGGTGCTCGGCCTGCCGGCTTTCGACGCAACCGCGCATGCGCTGACAACGGTCTCGACGGGCGGGTTTTCGACACGTGACGCGTCCTTCGCGGCGTTTCCCGGCCTGCCGCAATATGCCTGCGTCCTGTTCATGATTCTGGCCAGCCTGCCTTTCGTGCGCCTGATGCAGGCCGTCCGGGGCGATTTCGGGTCTTTTTTTCGTGACAGCCAGGGCCGAGCCTATATCCGCTGGATCATTTATGCCGTCGGCGCCGTTGCGCTCTACGAGTTTGCTCGGGCGGGACACCTCACCGAGGAGGGGTTCCGCGAACGGTTGTTCAACGTCGTGTCGATCTTTTCGGGCACCGGGTACGGGGATGGTGATATCACGGCCTGGGGGGCGGCGCCCTTTACCGTTCTCCTGATCGTCGGTGCCATCGGCGGTTGTACCGGGTCGACCGGATGTTCGATCAAGGTCTTCCGCTACCAGATCCTTTTCACCTCCATCTGGGTCCAGTCCAAGCGCATCTTCTTTCCGCACATCGTGAGCGTGATGCGGTATGGTGGCCGCAAGGTTGACAACGATGTGCTACACTCGGTCATGCTGCTGTTCACGGTGTACATTCTTGCGTTCGGAGTCTTCACCGTGACGCTTGAGCTGGTGGGCCTGTCATTCACGCAGGCCCTGACTGCCGCGTGGACGTCGATGTTCAATATTGGCCCGGCCTTCGGCCCGGATGTCGGCCCCACCGGCGCCGTTGACGCCTTTCCGGGGCTGGCGAAGTGGGTGATGATCCTTGCCATGCTGTTGGGCCGGCTTGAGGTCGTTTCGGTCCTCGTCTTGCTGATGCCGCTGTTCTGGCGGACCTGATCGGGTGCCCCCGGACCACTGTGTGTCCGGGGAACGGCAATTCCGTGCCTGTCCGGATCAGTACATGTCGTCGTAGGGGCTTGTCCCGACGATATAGGTGGGACAGCCCGGGCGGCGCGTGTTGATGATCACGAACCAGACGGTTTCACCGGGCCGGCCGGCGCGCGAATACTCGCATCCGCGCGGATGGGTCCACCACTGGCCTTGATGGCCCGGCGGCGGGGCGGCGACGGCCCGCGTGCCGGCACCGGTCGGGGGCTCCGGCGTGGTGCGGGTGTCGGCGGTCGCCGTTGCGGCGGCGCATGTCAGTACGGCGGCCATGACGGCCGATGGCAGAAATCCCTGCATTCCGATCGCTCCTGTTCGAGGGCATGAATGCCCGCGGTCTTGCCCCGCACCGCTATTGCCCGAGGGTGCGCCCGGGGGATTGAGACTTCGTTAAGGCAAGCGGGGCGCGCCGCGCCAGTTGCATCGGATTCGATCCAAACGGAGCGGCGCGCGGCGGGTCAGTCCCAGCAGCTGACAAGCACGGTCATGCCCTTGGCCTGCTCGGTCAGTGCCTCGGGCGAGACCTGGCCGACCTGCGACGTCGCGGCGGGCGAGATCCCGGCCTGCGCCAGCACCTCCTGCACGACCGCGGCATCGGCGGCGAGGCTGACATCCTCGGGCAGGCGGCGTTTGTCCCGCGTTTCGGGCAGAAGCATGCCCAGCACCGCCCCGCCGGCATCGAGCACCGGGCCACCGGCATCGCCCTCGAGGGCCGCCAGTTCGAGCCGTTTGCGGCTTTCGTCGCCATCGAGGTCGCGCAGGTCGGCCAGCTGCCCGAAAGTCAGCGTGGGCGCGCCGAGGACGCCGCCATAAGAATACCCGGCCACCGCCACCTCGGAGCGCAATCGGGGTACCGCTTGCTGGAACGCCGCGATGCTGAGCGGCGCGAGCGCCTGCACGGGTCGCAGCACCGCGATCCCGGCGGCGCTGTCCTCGGCGGCGACGCGGGCTTCGTATTCTTCCTCGATGGTGATGCGGGCGCAGCCCTGTACCGCGTCGGCCGTGGTCACGACGGTGCCCGCGCGATCGACGTAGAAGCCCGAGCGCGACAGCCGGGGCTTGCGCACGTCCAGCCCGGCGACGAGATCGACGCTCTGTTCCTCGCCGCTGCCGGCCGTCGGGTCGAGCGCGCCGTCCAGCCGGGTGAAACTTTCCTGCATCGCCCCGAGAAGGCGCGTGCGGCGCTCTTCGTCCCCGGCGGGCCAGACGAGGGTGAAGCCCTTGATCTCGCCTTGTTTCAGCCATGCTTGAGTGTGCGAGACGAACAGCGGCCCCTCACCTATCAGGGTGAAGGTGTCGCCGTCGAGGGTGCGCGGACCGGCCCGCGGCACGATTTCGAGCGTCTGCATGATGTCGTAGAGCCCGGCAAGCGTGTTCTCGTCGCCGCGCTGGCTGATGAGAAGGACCCGCGCGTCGATGTCGCCGGTGGCGGTGTAATGGGCAAAGGGGGGCGCGTAGCGGTCGAAGGCCACGACCTCGGTGGGCAGCCTGATCGCGATTCCGGCGTCGTCGTCGCGGACGGTGCGCAGGCCCAGCCCGTCGAGCACGGCGTTGTACTGTTCGAGCAGTTCGGCCCTTTGCCGGGTGGTGAGAATGCCCGTCCCCTTGTAGCCGTTATCCTGCTGCCAGCGGCGCATGGCGGCGCGGGTGCCGCGCCCGAACGCCGCGTCGATCGCGCCGTCGTAGAAACCGGCCCATTTCAGGGCGGTCTGCAGTTCAAAGCGTTCATCGCGCGTCAGGAGTCGTTCGCTGGCACGCGCCTCGCGCCGGGTTTCGAGCGGGGGGTCGGGAAGCTCCTGCGTGCGCGACCCGTCGGCGGTGTCGGTTTCGGGAACCGCCGCCACGGGCCGGTCGAGCAGGTTGGCCCCGACGGGCCAGAACTGCCGCCTGTAGTCCCGGCTGCGGGCGATGTAGCTGTCGCCGGGAATGACTCCTTCGGCCCTGAGCACGCGGAGCACCTGCCGGGCGTCCTGCTCGCCGTAGGGGCCGAGCGCGATGGCATAGTAGCCTGAGCCCAGTGTGAACCCGTTGACGTCCTGCAGCTCACGCGCATAGCCGCGGGCGGCCTCCTGCGCCTCGGACAGGGTCGGTTGCGCCTCGATCTGGACCCAGACAGGCTGCTGCTGGGCGTGCGCCCCCGGTACGAATGCAAGCGCGGCCATTGCCACCACCAGAAAAAACCTTGTCATGCGCGTCCCTTCGCCCCTTGCGGTTCAAATCCCTTAACTGTGGTCACCTTTTAGCAAAAAAGGCGCTTTGTGCACCTGAAATTTGCACCGGCGCGCGATTGACCCTGACATGGGGGCGCCGTAGGTAAGGCGGCAATCGGATCGCAGGGCAGCCCGGGGGATCGCATGTCGGACAGTACCACCAAACCACGAAGTTTCCAGGAGGTGATCCTGCGTCTTCAGGCGTATTGGGCGCGGCAGGGCTGTGCGGTCATGCAGCCCTACGACATGGAGGTGGGCGCCGGCACGTTCCACCCGGCCACGACGCTGCGCAGCCTCGGGTCGAAACCGTGGGCGGCGGCCTATGTCCAGCCCTCGCGCCGGCCGACGGACGGCCGGTACGGCGAGAACCCGAACCGTCTGCAGCATTATTACCAGTATCAGGTCATCATCAAGCCCAGCCCGCCGGACCTGCAGGAGCTGTATCTCGGCTCGCTGGAGGCGATCGGCATCGACATGCGGATGCACGACATCCGATTTGTCGAGGATGACTGGGAAAGCCCCACGCTGGGCGCGTGGGGGCTGGGCTGGGAAGTCTGGTGCGACGGCATGGAGGTCAGCCAGTTCACCTATTTCCAGCAGGTCGGCGGACATGATTGCCGGCCCGTTTCGGGCGAGCTGACCTACGGGCTGGAGCGTCTGGCGATGTACGTGCTGGGCATCGACCACGTGATGGAAATGCCCTTCAACGACCCTGACGCGCCGATCCCGCTGGCCTACGGGGATGTGTTCCGCCAGACCGAGGAGGAATACAGCCGCTGGAATTTCGACGTTGCCAACACCGAGGTGCTGTTCAAGCAGTTCGAGGAGGCCGAGGCCGAATGCGAGGCGATCCTCGGCCATCCGCAGGCGGACCCGAGGACCGGGGCGCGGATCATCATGGCCCATCCCGCCTATGACCAGTGCATCAAGGCAAGCCACATCTTCAACCTGCTCGACGCGCGCGGCGTCATAAGCGTGACGGAGCGTCAGGCCTATATCGGCCGCGTGCGGGCGCTGGCCAAGAAATGCGCCGATGCCTTCGTGCAGACCGAAGCCGGGGGGGCCGCGGCGTGACCGGCAAGATACTCGGCGCGCTGATCCTCGTGACGGCCCTCGTGGCCGGGGTGTCGCTCTATTACCTGCAGGTGTACCATTTCTACGAAGAGGTGCCGGCAACCGGCCCGCGGGATGTGCAATTGACCGCGCGGGCAACCGGCCAACCCGAGCCGCTGCCGCATCGCGCGTTCAGGGCGATCGACGCTGACAGTTCCCCGATCCGCTACCGCGCGTGTTTCGTGACCGACGCGCGTCTGCCGGTGCTGAGCGAAACCTACGTGCCCTACGACGCCGCCGAACCGCTGGTCGCGCCCGGCTGGTTCGACTGTTTCGACGCCGAGGCCGTCGGCGCCGCGCTGGAGGCGGGCACCGCGCGGGCGTTCCTGGGCGAGAAGGACATCGAATACGGCATTGACCGTATCGTGGCCATTACCGAAGACGGCCGGGGCTATGTCTGGCACCAGATCAACCATTGCGGCGAGGTCGTTTTCGACGGCCGGCCCGCGCCCGAGGATTGCCCCGAACCACCCGAAGGGTACTGATACAAATGCCTGATCTCCTGATCGAACTCTTTTCCGAGGAAATCCCGGCGCGGATGCAGGCCAAGGCGGCCGAGGAACTCAAGCAGCGAATGACCGACAGGCTGGTGGAGGCCGGCCTGACTTATGCCGGCGCCGCCGCCTTTGCCACGCCGCGGCGCCTGTCGCTGACGGTGCAGGGCCTGCCCGACAAGAGCCCCACCGTGCGCGAGGAACGCAAGGGCCCGCGCGTCGATGCGCCGGAAAAGGCGGTCGAGGGATTTCTGCGCGGCGCCGGGGTGGGCCGCGACGAGCTGGAGATCCGCGAGGAAAAGAAGGGCCGCGTCTATTTCGCCACCATCACGAGGCCGGGCCGCGCTGCCGACGAGATCGTGGCCGAGGTGCTGGAGCAGGTCATCCGGCAATTCCCGTGGGCCAAGTCGATGCGCTGGGGCACGGGCAGCCTGCGCTGGGTGCGGCCGCTGCATTCGATCCTGTGCATCCTGACCGACGATTCCGGCGAGGCGCGTGTCGTCCCGCTGGAGATCGACGGGATCAAGGCGGGCAACACCACCGAAGGGCACCGGTTCATGGGGGCGAGGCGTTTCGAGGTGGCATCCTTCGACGAGTACCGCGCGCGGCTCAAGCGCGACAAGGTCTTGCTCGACCCGGCCGAGCGCGCCGATCACATCTGGCAGGACGCGACCAACCTTGCCTTTGCCGCCGGGCTTGAGGTGGTCGAGGACCGCAGCCTGCTGGCCGAGGTGGCGGGGCTGGTGGAATGGCCCGTCGTGCTGATGGGCGAGATCGGCGAGGAGTTCCTCGACCTGCCGCCGGAGGTGCTGCAGACGTCGATGAAGGAGCATCAGAAGTTCTTTTCCGTGCGGAACCCCAAGACCGGCCGGATCGAGCGTTTCGTGACGGTGGCCAACATGGAAACCCCGGATCACGGTGCGACGATCCTCGCGGGGAACCAAAAGGTGCTGGCGGCCCGGCTGAGCGACGCCAAGTTCTTCTGGGAGAACGATCTGCGCATCGCCCGTGCCGGCATGGACGCTTGGCTGGAACGGCTGGAGACCGTCACCTTCGAGCGGCAACTGGGTAGCCAGGCCGCGCGGGTGGCCCGGATCGCCGCCCTCGCGCGCGAGATCGCGTCCGCCGTTGGGGCCGATCCCGACGCCGCGGAGAAGGCGGCGCGGGTGGCCAAGGCCGACCTGAGTTCGGAAATGGTGGGCGAATTCCCCGAGCTTCAGGGCGTGATGGGGCGCTACTATGCCGAGGCCGCGGGCCTGCCGGCCGATGTGGCGGCCGCGTGCGAGGAACATTACGCGCCGATGGGGCCGTCGGACGCGGTGCCCGGCGCGCCGGTTTCGGTGGCGGTGGCGCTGGCCGACAAGATCGACACGCTGACCGGGTTCTGGGCGATCGACGAGAAGCCCACCGGGTCCAAGGACCCGTTCGCGCTGCGCCGCGCGGCGCTGGGGGTGATACGGATCGTGGTGGACGGGCAGTACCGCCTGAAACTGGACGGTTTCATCGACAGCCAGCTTTTGCGCCACAAGATCGCGCTGAACCGCAAGAAGGCCAGCGAGGGCGAGATCGACACGCTGGAGGAGATCCTCGACGAGATTGGCGATCGCGGCGTGTTCGGCGCGGCGTGGCGCGCGGTGATCGACGGGCTGCAGCACCGCGAGGCCGCCCCCGACACTGGCGATGGCAGTCTGCTGCGTACGGTCGGCGACGCGGTGCCCGACCTGTCCACCGACCTGCTGGCATTCTTCCATGACCGGCTCAAGGTTTATCTGCGCGACCGTGGCGTGCGTCACGACGTGATCGATGCCTGTCTGACGCTTGACGGCGGGGACGACCTGTCGATGATCGTGGCGCGGGCACGGGCACTGGGCGACGTTCTTGCCACGGAAGAGGGCGAGAACCTGTTGCAGGGCTTCAAGCGGGCCAACAACATCCTGCGGCAGGCCGAGGAGAAGGACGGGGTGGAATATTCCTTCGGCGCCAATCCCAAATATGCCGAGACCGACGAGGAACGGGCCCTTTTCGCGGCGCTGGACGCGGCCGAGGCCGAGATCGGGCGCGCCATCAAGGCCGAGGAGTTCGCGGCCGCGATGGGGGCGATGGCCGCCCTGCGCGCGCCCATCGACGCCTTTTTCGAGGCGGTGCAGATCAATACCGACAACGAAATCGTGCGGCGTAACCGGTTGAACCTGCTGAACCGCATACGCGGGATCTGCCTGCAGGCGGCCGATCTGTCACGGGTGGAGGGCTGAGCGGACAACCGGCATGGCGCGCGGGGGTCAGCGAGCCCTTGCGTTAGCGCGCACGGCGCTTATGCTGCGCTCACGAAAAGCAGGTGCCGCAGTGCAGAAAAACGATCCCGACTTCACCCTCATCACGCCCGATGCGCCGATGGCCACGCAAACGCATGGCGGCCGGGCCAAGTGCCTTCAGCGTCTGGTGCGCCTTGATCTGCCCGTGCCGCGGACGATGGCATTGTCGTTTGCCGCGGTGCATCGCCTCGCCGCCGGTGAGACGCCCGACATGGCGCGCGTGCTTGCACCGTTCGGTGACTCGCCGCTGTTGTGCGTGCGCCCGTCGTCCGAGGATCCGGATTGGGGCGGGCCGAGCGCGATCCTCAATATCGGGATGAACGACGCGCTTTACGTGGAAATGTCCGAACGCGTCGGCAAGCAGGCGGCGGCCGGGCTTTACCTGCGATTCGTGCAGGCTTACGCGGTGCATGTGGCGCGGCTGGACCCGGACCTGTTCGACGACGTGTCGGATGACGCCGTCGAGGGGCTGGGCGAGGCGCTGGCCGCCTACGAAGAGCAAACCGAGGAAGCCTTCCCGCAGTCGCCCGAAATGCAGCTTCTAGAGGTTCTGCGCTCGATGGCGCGGGCATGGGAAGGCACGACCGCGCGCCTTTTGCGGCAGGCCAAGGGCGCGCCGGCCGATGCCGGGCTGGGGCTGGTGGTGCAGGAACTGGCGCTCGGGCTGGGCCGCGGCGAGTGCGGTTCCGGGGTCATGCAGCTGGTCAACAGCCAGACGGGCGCGCGCCAGATCACCGGCCGCTACCTGAGCCAGAGCCAGGGGCGCGAAGCCCTGAGCGGCGGGCGCGACTCGCTTTACCTTCAACGTGATCCGCGTGGCCCGTCGCTGGAGGAACTGGCGCCTGAGGCGTTCGAGCAGCTCAAGGCGCATACTGCGCTGATGCGCGAGAAACTGCGCGAGGAGATGCAGACCGAGTTCACCATAGAGGACGGGCGGGTCTACGTGCTCGACGGGTTGCGGGTGCCGCGCAACGCCCGCGCGGCGGTGGCCATCGCCGTGCATCTGGCCGAGGACGGGATCATCCCGCGCGAGGAAGCGCTGATGCGGATCGAGCCGCGCGCGCTGAACGAATTGCTGCACCGTCAGGTCGATCCGGAAGCGCCGCGCGAGATCCTTGGCCGGGGGATCGCGGCCAGCCCCGGCGCGGCCTCGGGGCGGATCGTGTTCAATGCTGCCGATGCACAGGCCAGCGAGTCGCGCGGGGAGCCCTGCATTCTGGTGCGGCGTGAAACCAGCCCCGAAGACATTCGCGGGATGCATGCGGCGGCCGGCGTGCTGACCGAACGCGGCGGCATGACTAGCCACGCCGCGGTGATCGGACGGGGCATCGGCCTGCCATGTGTCGTCGGCGCGTCCGGGATCCGGTTCCAGACGCGCAAGCGGCAACTCACCATGCCCGACGGGCAGGTGTTCCGCGAAGGCGACAGGATCACCATCGACGGCACGAACGGCGATGTCCTCGTCGGGTCCACCCCGCTGCTGGAGGCGGCGCGCGACGAATCGCTGAAAACGCTGATGAACTGGGCGGACGACATCCGCGATATCGCCGTTCGGGCCAATGCCGACACGCCTGCCGACGCCGAGGTCGCGCGCAATTTCAGGGCACAGGGAATCGGCCTGTGCCGGACCGAGCACATGTTCTTCGAGCCCGATCGCCTGACGGTGATGCGCGAGATGATCTTTGCCGACAGCGGGGAGGACCGCGCGGCCGCGCTGGAGATGCTGTTGCCGATGCAGCGTGCGGATTTCACCGATCTTTTCCGCATCATGCAGGGCCAGCCTGTCTGCATCCGTCTGTTCGACCCGCCGCTGCACGAGTTCCTGCCGACGGATCGCGCCGGCCACCTGCAACTGGCCGAGGCGCTGGACCTGCCGTTCTCGGACGTGACGCGACGCGTGGAGTCGCTGACCGAGTACAACCCGATGCTGGGGATGCGGGGCGTGCGGCTGGGAATCACGGTGCCCGAAATATACGACATGCAGGCGCGGGCGATCTTCGAGGCGACGCTGGAGGCCAGCCGCGAGGGCGCGCCGGTGGTCCCCGAGATCATGATCCCGCTGGTGAGCGCGCGGCGCGAGGTCGAGCTGGTGAAGGCACGGATCGATGCGGTCGCCACCGCCGTGCGCGGCGAGACGGGGCAGGAATTCACCTATCGCCTTGGCGTCATGGTCGAGACGCCGCGCGCCGCGTTGCGCGCGGGCGAGATCGCGCCGCTGGTCGCGTTCCTCAGCTTCGGGACGAACGACCTGACGCAGATGACATACGGCCTGTCGCGCGACGATGCCGGGCGGTTCATGTCGACCTACGTGCAGCAGGAAGTGTTCTCGGAGGATCCGTTTCACACCCTCGACACGGAGGGCGTGGGCGAGTTGCTGGAGATCGGGGTGGCGCGGGCGCGGCGTGCCAACCCGGGCATCGTGCTGTCGATCTGCGGTGAACACGGGGGCAATCCCGAATCAATCGCCTTCTGCCGCGATGCCGGGTTCGATTACGTTTCCTGTTCGCCATTCCGGGTGCCCGTGGCGCGGCTTGCGGCGGCGCAACTGGCCGTCAAACACAAGATCGGCTGACATGGCGCGCCCGCGCCACAAGATGCGTTGCACGGTTGGGGCCGATTTTTGCGCGGATTCGGGCTATTTGCCGCTTGACAGCGCCGGGGTGGACGCGAACGGCCTGATCCTGTAAGAGCCCGGGATGCTGCGGGGGGCTGCCCCGCGCCACCTTGGGGGACCTATGATGTTGCGACTTGCCCTGGCATGCCTGCTGGCAATGAGCAGTGCCGCATTGGCGGACACGCCATTGCAGAACCTTCTGGACCGCGAGCGCGCGCGGCTGAGCGCCATTCCCGACGCGCGGCTGTCGTCTTTTCTCGAACGTGCCGAACACGATGTCGAATATGACCGCGACTGGCTGGCGCGGGTCGATGCCGTTCGCGGCGGGCAGGAATGGCAATGCCTTGCCGAGGCGCTCTACTTCGAGGCGCGGGGCGAGACCGTGAAGGGCCAGTTCGCCGTTGCCGAAGTGATCCTGAACAGGGTGGACAGCCCCGAGTTTCCCGATACCGTCTGCGGCGTCGTCAACCAGGGGACGGGCCGCAAGTATGCTTGCCAGTTCACCTACACGTGCGACGGGCACGAGGAGGTGATCGCCGAAAAGCGCGCTTTCGAGCGTGTCGGCAAGGTGGCGCACGTGATGGCGAAAGGCGCCGAACGCCGCCTGACGAATGGTGCGACGCACTACCATACATCGGCCGTCTCGCCGCGCTGGTCGCGCACCTTCACCCGCACCGCGACCATCGGGGTACATCATTTCTACAGGATGCCGACGCGCCTTTCGAGCAATTGAGCCCGACGCGCTGAAAACGCCGGCCGGCCCCGATAATCGCGGTTGACTTGACCGCGCGCACCGGTAAAAGACGGGCTCAAACGAATTTCACGGGCGACCGCGTGGCGCCCGGTGCAGGAGACTAAAAAATGGCGAAGCCGACGACCATCAAGATCCGTCTTAACTCGACAGCGGGCACGGGCCATTTCTACGTGACCAAGAAGAATGCGCGGACGATGACCGAGAAGATGACGATCAAGAAATACGATCCGGTCGCCCGCAAGCACGTGGAGTACAAGGAAGGCAAGATCAAGTAAGCCCTCCGCCGATCCGGTGTCATGTGGCCGCGCCGTCAAGGCGCGGCCTTTTCGTGTTCGGGCCTGATGCAGTGGGCCGGATGGGACGGCGTGGCCCGAGCACGTGTGCCCGTGGCGAGAACCGGGGTGACACGGCTGCATCGATGTCTGGTCGGTCGTGTATGGCCATGCTGCGCGATACGGCGTCTCGAAGCCCCGGCGTGTGTGCTGGCGCACCGTTCTCACGTGGTCTCAACAACAGGTGACCGTCGGCGCGGTTACACCGTGTCCGACTTTTGATTACCTCGGGCGTGACCGAAATCAAAGGAGGGTCACATGACTGCTGAATACAAGGTTGAAGCGAACCCCGTGAGCGACGAACAAGCCGAGGGCCTTGCAAAGGACCTGCTGGACGGCACCCGCGCGAAGCTGGGTTTCGTGCCGAACATGTACCGTGGCATGGCCGTTAATCCCGGGCTTCTGTCCACCTACCTGCATGGCTACGAGCATTTTCGGGAGCAGGCCAATTTCACTCCGCCAGAGCAGGAGGTCGTGTTCCTGACCGTCTCGCTTGGCAATGGGTGTGATTATTGCACGGCGGCACATTCGATGCTGGCGAGCAATGTTTCCAAGCTGGACGACGAACACACGCAGGCACTGCGCGATGGCAAGCCGCTTGCGGATGCAAGGCTGGAGGCGCTGCGCAAGTTCACCCATCACATGTGGGAGACGCGCGGCCTGCCGACCAGGGCCGAGGCGGAGGCATTCAAGGCGGCGGGATATTCCGATGTTCACGTGCTGGAGATTATCCTGGCCCTGGCGGTCAAGACGATCAGCAACTATGCCAACCACGTGAACCAGCCCGAGACGGACGAGGTTTTCGCCCCCTTCGCCGTCGGCCTGCCCGTCGTGGCGGCCTGATCTCGGTCACTCGTCGGCTTGGCTGTGGTCTGACGCGCAGAAAAGGTCGTAAACCACTTCGAGGATACGGCGCGGCCTGTCATCGGCAAGGCGATAATAGATCGTCTTGCCCTCCCGCCGGGTTTCGACCAGCCCTTCGAGGCGCAGCCGCGACAATTGTTGTGACACGGCGGCCTGGCGGGCGGATAGAAGCTGCTCAAGCTCGGTGACGGATTTTTCGCCGGTGACGAGGTGACAAAGGATCATCAGGCGCCCCTCGTGGCTGACCGCCTTGAGGAAATTGGCCGCCTCGGTGGCGTTGTCGACCATGCGGTCCATCTCGTGCGGATCGAGATTATCATCAATCACGGGAAGGGGCATCGGCTGTCGGTTCCGTCGGAATATTGCATTCCGTGTAAGGAATTTTGGCGACCGATGCAAAACCGTTGTCGTATTTTCGGCGTCTTGTGTCCTGCCTGCACGACAAGACGCCGCACGGACGCGACAAATTGGCGGGGGTGCCCTTGCAGCCCCCCGTACGCACCACTAAGACTCCGGCATCACCTGATCGCCGAAGATCGGACAACGCAAGCAGGCAGGCGCACATGACAGACCCATTCGAGACCTACATGAACACGCTCGTCCCCATGGTGGTCGAGCAGACCAGCCGCGGCGAACGCGCCTACGACATTTTCTCGCGCCTGCTGAAGGAACGGATCATTTTCGTCAACGGCCCGGTGCATGACGGCATGTCGAGCCTTATCGTGGCGCAGTTGCTCCATCTCGAGGCGGAAAACCCGTCGAAGGAAATCAGCATGTACATCAACAGCCCCGGCGGCGTGGTGACCAGCGGGCTTTCGATCTACGACACCATGCAGTACATCAAGCCAAAGGTGAGCACCCTGGTCATCGGGCAGGCGGCGAGCATGGGATCGCTTCTGCTGACCGCGGGCGAGAAGGGGATGCGCTTTTCGCTGCCCAACAGCCGTATCATGGTTCACCAGCCCTCGGGCGGATACCAGGGGCAGGCGACCGACATCATGATCCACGCCGAGGAAACACTTAAGCTCAAGCGGCGACTGAACGAGATATACGTAAGGCACACCGGCCAGACCCTGAAGAAGGTGGAGGACGCGCTGGAGCGGGACAATTTCATGTCCCCCGAGGACTCGAAAGACTGGGGGCTGATCGACGAGATCGTGACCAGCCGCACCAAGGATGACGGGGACGACGAAAAGTAACAGCGGTCCCGACGGGCCGGAATGCCCGTGAATTTTGGCGTTGTGGTGGCTTCGCACCTGTCCTAAGCTGGCCGGGACAAGTGCGGTACAGAGCCGAAATCGGCCGGCGCGAATGGCACAGGGTCCGAAAGGTACGAGATGTCGAACAATTCTGGTGGCGACAGCAAAAACACCCTCTACTGCAGTTTCTGCGGCAAGAGTCAGCACGAGGTGCGAAAGCTGATTGCCGGGCCGACCGTGTTCATTTGCGACGAATGCGTCGAGCTGTGCATGGACATCATCCGCGAGGAGACGAAGAGCGCCGGCCTGAAATCAAGCGAAGGCGTGCCAACCCCACACGAGATCTGCGAGGTGCTCGACGATTACGTGATCGGGCAGGCGATGGCCAAGCGCGTGCTCAGCGTGGCAGTCCACAACCATTACAAGCGGCTCGACAATTCCGGCAAGAGCGATATCGAACTGCAGAAATCGAATATCCTGCTGATCGGTCCGACCGGCTGCGGCAAGACGCTACTGGCGCAGACGCTGGCGCGCATTCTCGACGTGCCGTTCACGATGGCGGATGCCACAACGCTGACCGAAGCCGGATACGTGGGCGAGGATGTGGAAAACATCATCCTCAAGCTGCTGCAGGCGAGCGAGTACAACGTCGAACGGGCGCAGCGCGGCATCGTTTACATCGACGAGATAGACAAGATCACTCGGAAATCCGAGAATCCGTCGATCACGCGCGACGTGTCGGGCGAGGGGGTGCAGCAGGCGCTTCTGAAAATGATGGAAGGCACCGTCGCCAGCGTGCCGCCGCAGGGCGGGCGCAAGCATCCTCAGCAGGAATTCCTGCAGGTGGACACGACGAATATCCTGTTCATCGTTGGCGGCGCCTTCGCCGGGCTCGACAAGATCATCGCGCAACGCGGCAAGGGCTCGGCCATGGGTTTCGGCGCGGATGTACGTGACGACGAGGAACGTGGCGTCGGCGAGGTTCTGACCGGGCTCGAACCCGAGGACCTTCTGAAGTTCGGGCTCATCCCGGAATTCGTGGGTCGCCTGCCCGTCCTCGCGACGCTGGAGGATCTTGACGAAGATGCGCTTGTCATCATCCTGACGCAGCCAAAGAACGCGCTGGTCAAGCAATACCAGCGGCTGTTCGAACTGGAAAATGTGCAGTTGACGTTCACTGAGGATGCTCTCAAGGCAATCGCGCGTCGCGCGATCGAGCGCAAGACGGGCGCGCGCGGGCTGCGTTCCATTCTCGAGGATATCCTGCTCGACACGATGTTCGAATTGCCGGGCATGAACGACGTCGAGGAGGTTGTCGTGAACGAGGAGGCCGTCACGTCTGATGCCGCGCCGCTGATGATCTATGCCGACCATAAGAAGGAAGGCACCAGCGCGGGATGATCCGGGCATTACGGCTGGACACGGGCTTCGGGACCGGCGCTAGTGGCGTCGGTCCTTTTTCTTGGGGCGATATCGGGCGTCGGGTCGCCGAATCCTCGCATGGCAGGCTGGACCTTTCCCGCCGATTGCGCCATATCGGGAACATATCACGCCGGAGGTTCCGATGAGCATTCTCAACACGCTTCTGCGCGCCGTCACATGGTGGCACGGTCAGACGCTCAACACGCAGATATACACGTGGCGCAAGGGAGTGCGCGTGGGCGAGGACGAGCAGGGCAACGTGTTCTACCGTGATCGCGAGGGCAAACGCCGCTGGGTCATCTACAACGGCGAAGCCGAGGCCAGCCGCGTGAGCCCTGACTGGCATGGCTGGCTGCATCACACGTACAAGGAACCGCCAACAGATCGCCCGCTTTCCCACAAGAAGTGGGAAAAGCCGCACGAGGAGAACCTGACAGGCACGGCGCTGGCCTATGCGCCGGCCGGGTCGATTCGCCGGGAGACCCCGACGGAGCGGCGCGATTACGAGGCGTGGACCCCGGAATAGGGCGGGACGATGTCGGAAAACACCGCAGAAGTATTGGTCGGCGGGGCCGTGCTGGCCGTCGCCGTAGGTTTCCTCGTCTACGCGGGGCAGACGACCGGTTTCACCGCCGGTGCGCGGTCGGCCTATGAACTGACCGCCAGTTTCCGGGCCGCCGACGGGGTGTCGGTTGGCACGGATGTGCGCCTTGCCGGCGTGAAGGTGGGCCGGGTCACAGAGATCGGGCTTGATCCGCAGACCTATCGGGCGGCGACGACCTTTACCGTCGAGGACGGTATCGAGGTTCCCGACGACAGCGCGGTTGCCATCTCCTCGGAAGGGCTGCTGGGGGGCAATTACGTTGAAATCCTGCCCGGCGGATCGCCTTTCTATTTCGAACCGGGCGACGAGATCGAGTTCACGCAAGGCTCCGTCAGTCTTATTTCGCTTCTGATGAAATTCGTCGCGGGCGAGGGCGAGGAAAGTGCCGAATGAGACGGGCGCTGGCCGTCGCGCTGCTGACCGTGCTGGCCGGTCCGGGTATCGCCAAGACCGAAACGGTGACGCGCGGCGCGGGCGCCGTGTTGCGCGGATTGGACAAGGTCGACGGGACCATCACGGATGTCACGCTGGACACTGGCGGGGCCGGGCAGGTGGGTCGCCTGACGCTTGAACTGGGCGAGTGCCGGTATCCGAAGGGCGATGCGGCGCGTGATGCCTATGCCTACCTGACGATCCGTGACACGGCGTCGGGCGACGTTTTTTTTGCAGGGTGGATGATCGCCTCGTCGCCCGCGCTGAATGCGCTGGAACACCCGCGTTACGACGTCTGGGTGCTACGCTGTACCACCAACTGAGGATCCGTGCAGAGCGGCTCGGCGTTGATTGACGCCGGGATTTCCAGGGCCTCGGCCAACCGCGCGCGGTAATCCGCACGGCTGATTTCCAGCGCGCCGAGGCTTTGCAGGTGCGGCGTGATGAATTGGGTGTCGAATAGCATGAATCCACAGCGCCGCAGATGATCGACAAGGTGCGCCAACGCCAGTTTCGACGCGTCGGTGCGTCGCGAAAACATGCTTTCTCCAAAGAACGCGCCGCCGATCGCGACACCGTAGACACCGCCGACCATTTGCCCGTCCTGCCAGATTTCCAGTGAATGGGCGTGGCCCATGGCATGCAGGGCAAGGTAAAGGTCACGGATTTCGTCGTTGATCCACGTCTCGTCGCGGTCGGCGCAGCCATCCACGACTCCTGCGAAATCGCGGTTCAGCGTGGCCGTGTAGCCGCCTTTCCGCATCCGGCGCGCCAGCGACCGGGAAATGTGGAACCCGTCAAGCGGCAGGATACCGCGACGGCGTGGGTCGACCCAGAAAACCTCGGGGGCATCGCGGCTTTCCGCCATTGGAAAAATGCCCGCCGCGTAGGCCCGCAGGAGCATCTCCGGCCCGAGGGTGAAGCCCTCGTCTTTCATCGGCGGCCCACGGGCCGTGCCCGGGTCATCCCTGGAACTGGGTTTCGAGCCATTGCTCGAGCCAGTGGATGCTGTAGTTGCCACTGAGAATGTCGTCTTCCTGCAGGAGCGCGTGGAAGAGCGGCACGGTCGTTTCCACGCCATCGACAATCAGTTCACCCAAGGCACGGTTAAGACGCGTGAGCGCGCCGCGCCGGTCGCGTCCGTGCACGATCAGCTTGCCGATGAGGCTGTCGTAGTAAGGGGGGATGGAATAGCCATCGTAGAGGGCGGAATCCATGCGTACGCCAAGCCCGCCCGGCGCGTGGAACTGCGTGATCCGCCCGGGGCGGGGGGCGAATTCGGGCAGTTTCTCGGCGTTGATGCGGACCTCGATGGCGTGCCCGTTGATCTCCAGATCCTCCTGCGCGAAGGACATCGGGTGCCCCTCGGCCACGCGGATCTGCTCCTGCACGAGGTCGATGCCGAAGATGGCTTCGGTCACCGGATGTTCCACCTGAAGGCGGGTGTTCATCTCGATGAAGTAGAATTCGCCCTTTTCGTAGAGGAATTCGATCGTGCCCGCGCCCGCGTAATTGATCGTGGCCACGGCATCGGCGCAAATCCGGCCGATGCGGTCGCGCTCCTCGGCCGATATGGAGGGGCCCGGGGCTTCCTCGAGCACTTTCTGGTGGCGCCGTTGAAGCGAACAGTCCCGCTCGCCCAGGTGCACGGCGCGGCCCTTGCCGTCACCGAAGACCTGTATCTCTATATGGCGCGGCGTGGTGAGGTATTTCTCGATATAGACCTCGTCGTTGCCAAAGGCCGCCTTGGCCTCGGAACGGGCTGTCATGAAGGCGCGCTCCAGCTCGGCGGCATCCTGTGCCACCTTCATGCCGCGCCCGCCGCCGCCGGCCGTCGCCTTGACGATGACCGGATAGCCGATATCGTCACAAAGTTTCTTGGCCGCGGCCAGATCGGCCACGCCCCCTTCGGAGCCCGGTACACAGGGCACGCCGAGATCCTTCATGGTGTCCTTGGCGGTGATCTTGTCGCCCATGACGCGGATATGTTCCGCCGTCGGGCCGATGAAGGTCAGTCCGTGATCCTCGACGATCTGGACGAAATTCGCGTTCTCGGACAGGAAGCCGTAGCCGGGATGGATGGCCTGTGCGCCCGTGACCTCGCAGGCGGCGATGACCGACGGTATGGACAGGTAGCTGTCGGTGCTGGGCGGCGGGCCGATGCAGACGGATTCGTCGGCCATGCGCACGTGCATGGCATCGGCATCGGCCGTCGAATGGACCGCGACGGATGCGATGCCCATTTCGCGCGCCGCGCGAATGACGCGCAGGGCGATTTCGCCCCTGTTGGCCACGAGTATCTTGTCGAACATGTGCGTGCGCCTCACTCGATGATCATCAACGGCGCACCGAATTCGACCGCGGCGCCATCCTCGACAAGGATGCGCTTGACGGTGCCCGCGCGCGGTGCCGGAATGTGGTTCATCGTTTTCATGGCTTCGACGATCAGCAGGGTGTCGCCTTCGGCCACCTGTTCGCCCACGCTGACGAAGGCAGGCGCGCCAGGTTCGGCCTGCATGTAGACGGTGCCCACCATCGGCGACGTGACGGCGCCGGGATGGTTGGCCGGATCCTCGACCTGCGTTTCGGCGGGGGCCGGGGCGGTGGCCTGTCCCGACGGCGCGGGCGCCGGTGCCGCGACGGGGGCCGGGGCGGCCGGCGCGGGCGCGGGCTCCTGTCGGCGGCTCACCCGCACGTTCAGGCTGTCGTTTTCGCCGTAGTCGCGCTTGACCTGAAGTTCGGTCAGGTCATTGTCATTGAGCAGTTCGGCAAGTGCCTTGATGAAGGCGACGTCCGTGTCATGTGTCTTGTCCGGCATCAGGTTCCTCGAAAGGTTGCGAGAGCCGTCGGGCCGACGCCTCGCGTTTGCTTTGGCGCCGCTTATATTCGATGCGCTCTTGTTAGAAAAGCGCGCATTGGCGGCTTGGACGCGCCTTGGCCGCGCATTCCGCGCGCATTTCGTGATTTTGACTGGCGCAGGCAGCGCGGGGTGCGCCGGCGCGTCACATCCCGAGCGCTTCCTTGTACATCTCGAGGACGGCCTCCTGTTCGGCGACCTCGTCCTTGTCACGCTTGCGCAGGGCGATCAGCGACCGCAGCGCGCGCTGGTCGTAGCCGCGCGACTTGCTTTCGGCATAGACCTCCTTCACCTGTTCGGCGATGTCCTTCTTCTCGGCTTCTAGCCGCTCGATACGTTCCACGAATTGCCGCAGCTCATCGGCCGTCACGCGGTAATTGGAATCCGAAGGCGTGTCGTTCATGTGTTTCCTCCAGTGAATGGGCCGCTTGCGTATCGCCCCACGGCCATCACTGCAAGGCGCTTTGGCGCGAATTTCCCGCGGTGCCACATTGCACGGGGGGGTGGTTTCCGCTAGGCGCTGCCGGACGGTCGGCAAGCGGAGGCTGCGTGATGGAGATACTGATTTGGCTTGGGGCAATCGTTTCGCTTGCCGGTCTTGCCGGACTTGTCTGGTGCATCGTGAAGGTCTGGCACACCCGCAGGTCAGGAGCAAGCGACGAGCACCTGCGCGAGACGGTCCGCCGCGTGGTGCCGATCAATACCGGCGCGCTTTTCCTGTCGGTCGCGGGGCTGATGATGGTGGTCATCGGGATCCTACTGGCCTGACTGGGCCGGGCGGCCGAAGAACCCTTCGCCGTTCTTGAACATCTCCTCGATCAGTGGCGCGGGACGCCAGAGCGCATCGGACAGGTCCGCGAGAGCTTTCATGTCGGTCAACAGGCGCAACATGCCAGCTTGATCTGCGCGCAGAAGCGGGCCGCCCCGCTCACGCGCGAAGCCGTAGCCCTTGACCATCACCACATCGAGATCCGAGGCACGCTGCACGGCGCCGGCTTCGAGAAGGCGCGCGGCCGCGTTGGCGAGCGCCGCTTGCAGGGCGCAGGCGGCGCCGATGTCGCCGAGCGCGGCCGACAGTCGCGTTTCCGGCCGTGGCAGGTCGGGCCGCGGCCGCGCGCCGTCGGCGCCGTACTGGTAGAACCCGTACCCGCCTGCCTGGCCCGTGCTGCCCTCGGCCAAAAGACGGTCGAGCAGGGGTAGGCCCTCGGCCGTGCCGGACCCCGGTGACACGAGCCGCGCGCGCACGCGATCCAGCCCCTCGGCATCAATCAGGCGGAATGGCCCCTGCGCGAAGCCAAGATCGCGGGCCGCCTGATCCACCGCGTAGGGGCTCATGCCGGCCTCGGCCAGCACCAGCGCGCCCCGATAGAGCGCATCGGCCATCGCGTGACCCGCACTACCCGTGCCCGCCGCGCACCTGACGACGGTGCGCCCCAGGCCGGAAAACATCCGGGCCAAAGCGGCGACCTTGACCTGTGCGATCGTTTCGCCAGCGCAGATCTCGACGAGCCGCGACCGATGCGCGGGCCTGTAGACGCGGCAGCCCGGCGTCGCGGTGCCGTCACCGTCGAGGGTGGCCCAGAACGCGCCCTCCTTGAGCGCGGGCATGTCGCCGCCCATCACGGTGCCGCCGCAATCGAAAACGACGTCGGCCCCTTCGAGCGCCTTATAATCGGTTCGGATGCCCAGGCGGACCAGGCGTTCGTCGCGTTGCTCGGACGGCAGGCGCCCCCGGCTGACGGCACCGTCGTAGATGTGGCGTATGCGGGCCATGACCGTGTCGCGGGCGGTGTCGTCGGGCAGGGCGATCTGTACCTTGCGCGCGCCGTCGAGCAGCGCGACCGCGAATTCCGGCAGAATCGTGGTGCTGCCCACGAGCACGACACGGCGCAGCAGCGGGGCATCGGTGGCCGACATTTCCGGCATGTCGGCCGCACGGCGTTCGGCTGCGAAAATGTGCCTGAGGCCCCGTGACGAGGATGACGTCAGGCGATCTTTGAAAAGGGCCGACTCGAAATCGAGCCCGCGTTCATACGGGAAGATTTGCGCGGCCTCGACGCAGCGCACGATGTCGCGCTCCGCGCCGTCGCGATCGTTCAGGCGTTCGAACGCGGCGGCCACGGCTTCCCTGTAAGCTTCCGGGTCGGACAGGCCCTGCACGCGGTCCGCGGGCCGGTGCCAGTGGCCGGTTTCGGCCATCGACGCGGCCATTCCTGCCGCAGCGTCGAGCGGATCGTCCTCGGTCAGGGTGTCGACGAAGCCCCGCATCCGGCCCTCGGTGATATCGACAACGCGCCCCGACAGCATGATGTCGAGGGCGGTTTGCGCGCCCACCAGCCGGGGCGCGCGTTGTGTCGTTCCGCCGCACGGGATCAGGCCAAGCGCGACTTCGGGCAGCGCGCCCCGTGTTCCCTTCCGCGCGACGCGGGCATGGGCCGCGAGCGCCAGTTCGAAACCGGCCCCGAGCGCCGCGCCGCGCAAGGCGGCAACAATCGGTTTCGCGGCGCTCTCGATGGCGCGGCAGATGTCGGACACCCACGGCGTGGCGAGCCTGCCGTCGTACTCGGTGATATCGACGCCGGAACAGAAGCTGCCCCCTGCACCGCGCAGCACGATCGCCGCCACGTCGTCATCGCCGAGCGCTTCCTGCAGACGGGTTTTCAGCGCGGCACGCAGGGACGGAGCCAAGGCATTCGCGGTCGGTCGGTTCAGCGTCAGTATGGCGATGTCACCGCGCCGTTCATAGCCCACTTCGGACACGCAAACCTCCCGCGAAAGCAACCTTTGCCGGCAATTACTACGAAGAATTGCCAGTTACGCAAGCACGGGAACGATACGCTCGCCGTGGCCGTTATACCGGCACGTTGTCGAATTGTGCCTCGATCGCCTCGGCCAGCAATTCCTCGTCGAGGTCCTGAACGGCGCAGGGCACCTTTTGGCCGGCCTCTTCCATGCGCTCGATCAAGCGGCGCAGCGCCGGGTGGTGCACGTGACGTGTCGCGCCATCCGACGCCTCGATCATCTCGATCAATCGGTCCAGTTCGCTTTTCAGGTCTGTCATCGGTCGCCTCCGGGTCGCAGCATGATCGGTGTGCCCGCCTCCGGTGAAAGCGGGCGCGGATCGTGCATCAGGGTCATGTCGCACAGTTGCGGCACAGCGGGGTATCGGGGAGGATATCGAGACGTTCCTCGGATATCGGGTTTCCGCATTGCGTGCAGATGCCGAATTGTCCGTCGCGTATCCTCTGCAGCGCGGCGCGGATGCGCGCGATCTCGTTCTGTCCGCTGACGCCGAGCTGCTCCAGCACCTCGTCGCCCTCGTTCTCGATCGCTGCCTCTTCCCAGTCCTTCGACGCGGGTTCGTCGAGCTCCGTTTCGATACGGTGCAAGCGCTTGTCCAGCTCGGCGAGCCGGGCCAACAGGGCCTTGCGGTAGTTTTCCGTGGATTGCATCGCTTCCCTCCGTTTTCCGGGGCACCATCGCATGGCCTTTCGCGCAGGGCCTTGACCTCGGTCAAGCGCTGACGGCGACAGGATCACACCGACGTTTGCGCCTGTAAAGCGGGCCGCCGTGCGGGTCTGCCCGGCGCGTTATGTCGTGTCGGCGGCCGGTACGGCATCGTCCCCGGGCCGGGGCGACGCGGCGGTAGCCGTGCTATCAGGGGCGGTCAGTCGGGATTGAGGGGCGCTTTCATTGGCGTGCGGTTGTTGCGCGGGCGGCTCCGGTGCGTCATTTTTTCGTTCCGGTGTCGTATCTGCCGGATCAGGCCCGGCGGCGGGTCGCGTTGCCGCGGCCGTCGCGTCGTCCGTGAACCTGACCGCGCGCCATCCGTTCAACTGGCCAAGCCTGACCTTGGCAACGACATGGCCCTGCGTGCCGAGAAGCCGAATGGCGGCCAGATCGCTTTGCTCCAGTGGCAGGATCGCGCCGGCCTCAAGCGCGCAGACGGTATCAAGGGGCAGCGACAGGCGCGCCACGACTGCGTTCAGGACCAATGGGGCACTCATCGCGTTTTCCGCCAAGCCTGCACCGTCCGGCCGCGCTTCCGACTGGTCGCTTGGATTCTCGTCACACGGGGCCGGTCTGGGCAGAAGCACGGTCACCGCGCCGGTTCTGGCGCCATTTTCGATCGTGACCGCGATCTGGAACATGTCATACCTGCCGCCATCCAGCGCAAGGCAGAGGCTGCGCGCGTCAGGCATCCGGTCACCGAAACGCAAGCCAAGCGCCTCGTAGCCAGCTATCGACCCTGTCATGCGGTCATCATGGCCCTTTAGAAGGGCGTCGATCATCGGGGCGGCGATGGCGGCGTCGGTTCGCGTCAGCGGGCGGCTTTCGACCGGCCCGCTGCGGACGCGGCCGGTGGTCTGTTGCTCGATCAGGGCGGAAAGAACCTGCATGTCCAGCAGGACCGCCCCGCGCGCGCCGGTGTCGCTGTCAACCAGCGCGATCAGGTCGTCCTGCCCGATGCAGCCCGCGATTTCGTCGGCGCGAAGGGCGCGTTGTTCGACGGTCGTCACCGTGAGGGGCAGGCGGAAACGGTCATCAGCCGCCTTGGACAGCGACAGGCGCAACGCCTTGGCCGGCGACATCGCGCGCGCGTCGTATCCCGCGCGGGCGGCCGCAGTCATGCGGTGGATCACCGATTTTACGTTGTCCGCATCCATGCCGTTCGCCACCGCCTGTCGGAAGTCACCCGCAGGTAACCGGATTCTGGTTACCAAAGACTTTACGACGCCGTGGCGCGTCGCGCGGCCGGCATCCGGACGGGCACGGTCACCCTGAAGGCCGCGCCGCCCTGTCCGGGCAGGTAGCTGATGCTGCCACCCAGCCGGCCCATGATCTCGCGGCAGATGGCAAGGCCAAGCCCGGCGCCGCCGGCCCGCGTTTCCGCGATGCGCGAGAATTTCTCGAAGATCATCGCCTGCTGTTCCGTCGGTATGCCCGAGCCGTTGTCGACAAAGTCGATTTCCAGCGTGTCGCCCTTGCCGGCGCTGGTGATGGTCAGGGCGGGGTGCGGCGCGTCGCAATACTTACGCGCATTGTTGATCAGGTTGATGAAGACCTGCGCGAGGCGGTCGAGGTCGTTCGTCAAAACGAGGTCCTCGGCCTCGCGGTTCCGGAATATTCGGAAATCGGACAAACTGGCGCCCGCCGCGGCCTCGGCCCGGTCGAGAACCCGGGAAAGGCTGTCCGTCTGTTCGTTGAGCACGACCTGCCCGTTTTCCAGCACACTGAGATCAAGCAGATCATCTAGCAGTCGGGTCAGCCGGATCGTTTCGTCATGGATCACCGAGGCATATTTCTTCTGTTCCTCCAGCGTAAGGTCGTCGGTGTCCCGCAGGATCTCCGAGAAGGCGCGGATCGATGTCATCGGGGTGCGCAACTCGTGGCTGATCTGGGACAGGAAGCCGTCCTTCTGAACCGAGAGCTGGGTCAGTTTCTCGTTGGCCTCGCGCAACTGGCGGGCGGTCCGGGCCTGTTCCTCGGTCTTGGCCTCGAGGCGGCTGGAATATTCCATGATCTGCGCCGTTTCATCGGCCACCGCCATCAGGTCCTCGACCGAGACGGTCGCGCCGCCCACGATCTGCGAGATCATGGCGTGTGCCGCGGCCGCGCCGATGGAGCCCGACAACTCGCGCTCGAGCGCCTGCAGGAAATCCGGTGACGGCTCGGGCAGGTAGCCTTCAAGGCCCTGTTCGCGCGCGATGCCCGAGAAGAACGCCTGCGCTTCGGCCGGCCCCATGATGCGCTGTGACATGATCAGCAGGTCCTCGCTCTGGGCCAGGCCGCCGGACCATGTGCGCGCCGTTGCGGAATGCTGGAACACGTCGACGAACTGCGCGCCCTGCAACCGCTCGATCGGCTTGGGAAAGCTCAGGATCGAGGTGATCACGAAGGCGGTCGTGTTCAGCAGCATGCTCCACATGACGGCATGAACGACCGGGTCCATGCCCGCGGCGCCGAACAGGGCCTGCGGGCGCAGCCAGCTTATGCCCATGGCGCCGTGGTCCAGAACCGCCTGCGGCATCACCGCCGAGGGGCCGAAACTGGGCAGCATGAGACAATAGAGCCAGACCACGAACCCCACAGCCAGCCCGGCGATCGCGCCGACGCGCGTTGCCCCGCGCCAGAACAGCCCCCCCATGAGTGACGGCAGGAACTGCGCGACACCGGCAAAGGAAATCAGGCCGATGGCGGCCAGCGCCGTGCCGCCCCCGGACAGGCGGAAATACAGGTAGCCGAGAAAGACGATGCCGGCGATTGACAGCCGCCGGGTGAGCAGGGCCACGTGCCGGATATCTCCCGACACGATGGCGCCGCCACCCGTCATCCAGAGCCAGATCGGCATGACCACGTGGTTTGACACCATCGTCGAAAGCGCGATGGCCGCCACGATCACCATGGACGTGGCCGAGGAAAAGCCGCCCAGAAAGGACAGGATCGCCAGCCCGTCCCTGCCGTCCGTCAGAGGAAGTGTCAGCACGAACAGGTCGGGGTTGGCGCCGTCGGGCAGCATGTCCAGCCCCACCGCCGCGATGGGCACCACGAAAAGGCTGATCAGCATGAGGTAGGTGGGAAACGCCCATGACGCGACGCGGAGGTGCCCTTCGTCGCCGCTTTCGACAACCATCACCTGGAACATCCTGGGCAGGCACAGGAAAGCCGCCGCGGACAGCATCGTCAAGCCGATCCACCGACTGCCCGAGACCTCCCAATGGGCGATGGTCGAGGCGTCGATGCGCGCGATGGTTTCGTCGAGACCGCCGGCCACCCCCCAGACCACGAAAATGCCCACGGCCAGCAACGCGAAAAGTTTCACGACCGCTTCCAGCGCGATGGCCATCACCACGCCGTGGTGCCGTTCGTTGGCATCGAGGTTGCGGGTGCCGAAGAGGATGGTGAAAAGCGCCAACCCCGCCGCCACCCAGAAGGCCGTCGATTGCTGGTTCGGCAGGGCCGAACGCGTCGGGTCGGCCTCGGCGAAGGCCGTGAAGGACAGGGTGACCGACTGAAGCTGGAGAGCGATGTAGGGTGTCGTGCCGATGACCGCCAGCAGGGTCACGAAAACCGCCAGCAGGTTCGATTTGCCGAATCGTGACGAGATCAGGTCGGCGATCGAGGTGATGCGCTGGCTGCGCCCGATCCTGACCATCTTGCGCAGGGTCCACCACCAGCCGATCATGATCAGCGTCGGCCCAAGGTAGATGGTCAGGAATTCGAGGCCGAATTTCGCGGCGAATCCCACCGCGCCGTAAAATGTCCACGCCGTGCAGTAGATCGACAGCGACAAGGTGTAGACCAGCGGCGATCGCAGCCATCTGCCCCGGCCCCGGCGTGCCGCGCGGTCGGCGGCGAACGCGACGAGGAACAGGAAAACGACGTACAGCAGGCTCACGATGACGACGACGTTGAGGATCGGCATTCAGCGCCCCTCGTCCCGGTCCCGCGTGTCGGTGTCGGAGTTCAGGTGCCGCGAGATGACACCCGCCAATGCCACGAGGCCGAGCCAGACGCAGAACAGATAGAAGATCACGTGCGTCGTCAGGGCCGTTTCGCCGCCGCTTTGCCAAAGAAGCGGCAGCGCGAAGAGGAAGGCCCCCATCAGCGGCAAAAGCCGCGCCGCATCCGCCATGCGGCGGCGGCGGTACGTGCGGCGTTCAAGGAAGACGGGCCCCGGGTCGCGCTTCATGACGCCACCAGTGACCTCACGGCGTCGAGCACCTCGGAATTCGAGAACGGCTTGGTCATGTATTGGCTGGCGCCGGCGCGCTCGGCCATTTCGCGGTCTCGCGACTGACCGCGCGCCGTGAGCATCAGCACCGGCGTTTGCGAAAACGCGGCATCGGCGCGGATGTCCTTGAGAATGTCGAACCCGCTGCGGCCGGGCAGCATCACATCGAGTATGATCAGGTCCGGGGCCCGCGCGTGGATCGCCGCCATCGCGTCATGGCCGTTGGAATGCGTCTTCACCTCCCACCCATCGCGCGACAGGATGAAGCTGACCGCCTCGATGATGTTCGGCTCATCCTCGATCAAGAGAACTTTCTTGCCCATTCAACCGGCCTCCCCACCCGATCAAATCCGGCCGTTTTGCCGGCTTACTATCCTCAATGCAGTGCGCAGTGTCAAAAACCCTTTGAAATGACAGGCGGTTCGCGCCGGGCCGGGCATTCCTCGACCGGGCAGATCGGGCAATTGACGCCAACTTCCCGTGGCGCGGCTCCCCCGGAATCGGACGTGTCGGGCACCACCAGCATGTTGCCCCGCAAGAGCGGGGGCTGCGTGAAACTCGCGGGTGTCAGCCGCTCGGCCAGGGCATAGGCCCGCACGGACTCCCCCCCGCGGCCGGCCTGATGCAGCACGGCCTCGATCGGGGCGTTGGGCTGGCCGAGCACCTGAAACAGCGGCCAGAGCGGACATGCCCCCGAGATCCGGGGCACCTCGAAGCCCTGCACGGGCTTGCGAAAGGTCAGCGCCCCCGAGCCATCGCAAGTGATCAGCCCGACCGGGCCCACGTCTTCCTCGGGCAACGTGGCGAGGCGCCGGAAAACCAGCGGAAGGTCGACGTCCAGCGCGCGGGCCAGCCTGTCAGGGGCCATCCCGTGCCGCGCGATCGCGTCCATCATGTCCTGCAAGGGCAGGCGGCGGGCGTCCTCGAGATACTGCATCAGGATATGCCGCGCGAGGGCCCGCGCGGTGTCCGAGCTCAGCGCCTCGGCGGAGTCGACGACGAGGTCCACTGTCGCTGCGCCGGCCCCGGCTTCGAGCGCGGCGATGTGATAGCCCTTGGCGGCCAGGAAATCGTGTACCTCGGCCTGCGGCCACTTGATGTCGGCCTCGGTGTCCGGCGCCCTCTCGAGGTAGCGCACGAGGCTCTCGGCTCCGTCTGCCAGCCGGCTGCTGTCCTCGTTGATGTTGCGATGAAACCTGTTTTGCCACTCCGGTTCCAGTTCGTCGGTTTCCACCAGGATCGACGCGGTCGACCATATTGAGGTCACGGTGGAGATCACTTCGTGCAGCGATGCCGCGAGGTAGGGGTCATGCGCCATGCGGTCGGTCAGCGTGGCCACGGTCTCTTCAAGGCTTTCGCAGTGCTGATGAAGTGTTGCGGCGAGATTCGCCCAGCCCGGAAAACGACCGGCGAATTCCTCGACCCGGTCCAGCTCGGGCGGCGGATCCGCGGATTCGACAGCCGCTTCGCGCAGGTTGGCGATCAGTGTTGCCTCCGCGCCGTCTGACAGGATGCCCGGCTCCACGTCCAGCGCGTCCGCCAGCTTGAGCAGGGTCTTGCCCCCGATTCTGCGCCGGTTATGCTCAATCAGGTTGAGATACGAGGGCGAGATCCCGACACGGTGCGCGAGTTCCGACTGGCGCAAACCGCTCGAGAGGCGGCGTTCGCGGATTCGTGTCCCGACTATCGAGCTTTCTGACATGCGGAATTTTCCATTGATTCAGGTGGCTTCCACGTCGGCGGTCACAATTTTTACTGCAGTGAACGAAACTCTGTGTATTTATTTACAAAAAAATCGTTTTGTCAAAGCCGCTTGTTGCGAAATTTTCTTAAGGCTTGGCATACTTGGCCTGCACGGATGTGCCATTGAGGAGCCGCGGAGGAGGCGCTCGTCAATGATTGATCAATTGGGAGGAAATCCATGTCCAAATCTAACCTGACCCGTCGTGGCCTGCTGAGAACCAGCGCCGTCGCAGGCGCCGGCTTCGCGATGCCGACCATCTTCACTGCCTCCAGCGCGTCGGCCCACATGAACGAGCCGACGGGCAGCTCGGTCACGCTGGGTTTCAACGTGCCGCAATCCGGCCCTTACGCCGACGAGGGGGCTGATGAGCTGCGTGCCTATGAGCTGGCGGTCGAACACCTCAACGGTGGCGGCGACGGTGGCATGATGAACACCTTCAGTTCCAAGGCGTTGCAGGGCAACGGCATTCTCGGCAAGAAAGTCGAGTACGTGACGGGGGACACACAGACCAAGTCCGACGCCGCCCGCGCCTCGGCCAAGTCCATGATCGAGAAGGACGGCGCCGTCATGATCACCGGCGGGTCGTCCTCGGGCGTGGCCGTGGCCGTTCAGGCGCTTTGCCAGGAGGCCGGTATCATCTTCATGGCGGGCCTGACACACTCGAACGACACGACGGGCAAGGACCGCAAGGCGAACGGCTTCCGGCACTTCTTCAACTCTTACATGTCCGGCGCGGCGCTGGCCCCGGTGTTGGCCAACGAGTATGGCAATGACCGCAAGGCGTATCACCTGACGGCCGATTACAACTGGGGATACACCACCGAGGAAGCCGTGCGCGCCTCGACGGAGGCCCTGGGCTGGGAAACCGTTGCAGCGGTGAAGACGCCGCTGACGGCCACCGATTTCTCGGCCTACATCACGCCGGTCCTGCAATCGGGCGCGGATACCCTGGTCCTGAACCACTACGGCGGCAACATGGTCAACTCGCTGACCAACGCCGTGCAGTTCGGCCTGCGCGACAAGGTCGTGAACGGCAAGGACTTCCAGATCGTCGTGCCGCTCTATTCGCGCCTCATGGCGCGCGGCGCCGGTGAGAACGTCAAGGGCATCTTCGGTTCCACCAACTGGCATTGGTCGCTGACCGACGAAGGCTCCAAGGCGTTCGTGCGCTCCTTCGGCGAGAAATACGGCTTCCCGCCGAGCCAGGCCGCGCATACCTGCTACGTGCAGACGCTGCTCTACGCGGATGCGGTGGAACGTGCCGGATCGTTCGCGCCCTGCGCGGTGGCCGAGGCGCTGGAAGGATACGAGTTCGACGGGCTCGGCAACGGCCCGACCCTTTACCGCGCCGAAGATCACCAGTGCTTCAAGGACGTGCTCGTGGTGAAGGGTAAGGAAAACCCCCAATCCGAGTTCGACCTGTTGGAGATCGTCGAGGTGACCCCGGTCGACCAGGTGACCTATCCGCCGAACCACTCGCAAATGGGTGGCGACGCGGCAACCCTCGGCACCTGCAATAACGGCGCCTGACCGCGGGCGTCATTGCAAGGGGGCGGGCACCTGTGCCGCCCCCCACGCTCCGCGCCGCGACAGGCGCCGTCCTCAAATTCCGTAGGGGCTGACCGATGGAAGCAATCATCCTGCAAATTCTCAATGGCCTGGACAAGGGGTCGGCCTATGCGCTGATCGCGCTCGGCCTGACGCTGATTTTCGGCACGTTGGGCGTGGTGAATTTCGCGCATGGCGCTCTTTTCATGCTCGGGGCGTTCTGCGCCGTGACCTTGCAACGTATCATGAGCCTCTCGTTCAAGAGCGACGAGCCCACCGGGACCGATTTTCTCGGCAATCCCAAGTTCGATGACATCCTCTACGTCAAGCACTGGTTCGGGGAAGCGGCGGGCGCGTGGATGGTGGATTGGTCCGTGCCGCTGTCGATCCTGTTCGCGATACCCGTGATGATGCTGATCGGGGTGATCATGGAGCGCGGCCTGATCAAGCATTTCTACAGCCGGCCCCATGCCGACCAGATCCTCGTGACGTTCGGACTGGCCATCGTGTTGCAGGAGATCATCAAGTATTATTACGGCGCGAATCCGATTCCGACCCCGTCGCCCGACGCGTTTACCGGTTCCCTGGATTTCGGCGCGCTTTTCGGCCTGGAACCGAACGTCATCATTTATCCCTATTGGCGGATCATCTATTTCCTGTTTGCCGCCGTCATCATCGGCGCTGTCTTCGCCTTTCTTCAGTTCACAACCTTCGGCATGGTCGTCCGGGCCGGCATGGCGGACCGTGAAACCGTCGGTCTGCTGGGGATCAATATCGACCGCCGGTTCACCATCATGTTCGGCCTCGCGGCGTCGGTCGCCGGCCTTGCCGGTGTAATGTACACGCCGATCAATGCGCCGAATTATCACATGGGGATGGATTTCCTCGTGCTGAGTTTCGTCGTCGTGGTCGTGGGCGGCATGGGCAGCCTGCCGGGCGCCGTGTTTGCCGGTTTCCTGCTGGGGATCCTAGAAAGCTTCGCGTCCATGGGCGCGGTTCTCGAAGTGCTCCCGGGCATCAACCAGATCATCATCTACCTCGTTGCGATCATCATCCTGCTGACCCGTCCGCGGGGGCTGATGGGCCGCAAGGGCGTCATGGAGGAATAAGTCGTGCTTGGTCTCGGAAAGAAAGACTTTCGTCTGCTTCTCATCGTTGCGCTGCTTACCATGCTTGCGCCGTTTATCCTCAATCCCTTCCCCGTCGACTCGGCCATGGCCCAGTTCAACGCGGGCTATCCCGACCTGATGCAGCGCTTCGTGATCTTCGGCATCTTCGCGATCGGGTTCAACATCCTGTTCGGCCTTACCGGGTATCTCAGCTTCGGTCATGCGGCCTTTCTCGGGGTCGGATCCTATGCCGCGATCTGGATGATGAAGCTGCTGACGATGAACGTCATTCCGGCAATCGTGCTTTCGATTGCCATCGCCGGGCTTTTCAGCCTCGCGGTCGGTTTCATCTCGCTGCGCCGCTCGGGCATCTATTTCGCGATCCTGACACTTGCCTTCGCGCAGATGTCCTACTCGCTCGCCTACTCCGTCTTGACGCCGATCACGGGGGGCGAGACGGGCCTGCAGCCCAAGATCACCGATCCGCGGATCCTTGACGGGGCATTGGCCGCCGGAGAGCAGCCGAGGGCAAACCTGTTCGGCCTCAACATGAGTTCAAGCGTGGAGATGTCGCTGGGGAACTGGCTGTTCACCTTCAACGCCGGCTACTATATCGCCGCGACCGCGATGCTAATCAGCTTCTACGTGGCGATCCGCATCTTCCGCTCGCCGTTCGGGACGATGCTGCGTGCGGTCAAGTCGAACCAGACCCGGATGTATTATACCGGTCTCAACGCGCGGCCCTACACGCTCGCGGCGTTCGTCATCTCGGGGATGTATGCGGGCCTTGCCGGCGGGCTCATGGTGGCCATGGACACGCAGGCCGGCGCCGAGCGGATGTTCTGGACCGCCTCGGGCGAGGTGGTCCTGATGACCATTCTCGGCGGGGCCGGAACGTTGATCGGTCCGGTTCTGGGCGCGGGCATGATCAAGTACATGGAAAACATCCTGTCCAAGATCAACAAGGACATCCTGCACCAGTGGTTTGCCTTCCTGCCCGACGGTCTGGAGGATTTCATCATCACCATCGTCTACCCGTTCATCGGCAAGGGGTGGCACCTCACGCTGGGGCTGATCTTCATGGGTGTCGTTATCTTCCTGCCCGGCGGGCTGGTGGAGGGTGGTCAGCGCATCCTGAACATGTTCGGTCGCAAGAAGCCGCGCGGCGATGATGCCGAAAAGTCCACCCAATCGCACCCTGCGGAATAAGGAGACCGGAGCCATGGGCATCCTCGAAGTCAAGGACGTGAACAAGCGCTTCGGTGGTCTGCGGGCACTGAGCGACGTGAACCTCAGCGTGGCGGAAAACAGCTGTCACGCCATCATCGGGCCGAATGGCGCGGGCAAGTCCACGCTGCTCAACTGCCTGATCGGCAAGCTGATCCCCGATACCGGCAGCGTCGTGTTCGACGGTCAATCCGTCCTCGGGCGGAAACCGTACGAAATCAACCAGATGGGCATTTCGCGCGTTTTTCAGACGCCCGAGATTTTCGGAGACCTGGCGGTCATCGAGAACATGATGATACCGATCTTCGCCCGACGTGACGGCGCGTTCAGGATGCACGCCATCGAGAACGCGCAAAACGAGAAGGACGTGGTGTCACAGGCCGAGGCCATGCTCGAACATCTCGGCATGGCCGACAAGCGGCATTTCCATTCAGCCTCGATGTCCCGCGGCGACAAGCGGCGGCTGGAGATCGGCATGTGCCTCGTGCAGAGCCCGCGGCTGCTGCTGCTGGACGAGCCGACAGCGGGCATGGCGCGCGCCGATACCAACAACACCATCGACCTGCTAAAGCAGATCAAGGACGAGCGTGATATCACCATCGCCATCATCGAACATGACATGCACGTCGTGTTCAGCCTCGCCGAGCGCATCACCGTGCTTGCACAGGGGACGCCCCTCGTCGAGGATACACCGGACAAAATCAAGGGCCATCCCAAGGTGCGCGAAGCGTATCTCGGTGAGTCGGCCTGACGCGGGGAGCAAGTGAAATGAACGTCAAACCCGACTTTTCGAAGGGGTACAGCCACGCCGAAACGGCCCCGGCCTTCCTGTCGGTGTGGGAGATGAAATCCTATTACGGCGAAAGCTACATCGTGCAGGGAGTCAGCTTCAACGTGCACGAGGGCGAGATTCTCGCGCTGCTGGGGCGCAACGGCGCCGGCAAGACGACCACCCTGCGCTCCATCGCGCGGATGGACAGCCCGCAGGTGATGCACGGTGAAATCTGGCTGGACCATCAGCCGCTGCACAAGATGAAGAGCCACCAGGCCGCCGCCGCGGGAATAGGGCTCGTACCCGAGGATCGCTGCATCATCCCGGGGCTGACCGTCGAGGAAAACCTCGAACTGGCCCAGATCGCGCCGCCGGTTGGCTGGTCGATCGAGCGCCTGTACGAGCTTTTCCCGCGGCTGGCCGAGCGCCGCCGGCAAGAGGGGACCACGCTCTCGGGCGGTGAGCAGCAGATGCTGGCCGTGGCCCGCGCGCTTGCGCGGGACATCAAGGTGCTTCTTCTGGATGAACCCTATGAAGGCCTTGCCCCTGTCATCGTCGACGAGATCGAGAAGACGCTCCGCATCATCAAGGAGCAGGGAATCACCACCGTCCTCGTCGAACAGAACGCCGTGCGTGCGCTGGAACTCGCCGACAGGGCGATCATCCTCGACACGGGCGGGATCGTCTTTGACGGGACCGCCGCCGAGGTGCTCGGGGACGAGACGCTGCGCGCCGAGTATCTGGCCATCTGAGACGACAGCGCCGGCGTGCTGTTGTTGATTACCGGGCACGTGGCGGGCAGACTACCGGTCAGAAAACACAAATTCGAGGGTCCGACATGACTGCACAAACCTATCCCCCCCGCCCCGAGACGGTATCGGGGGCGCATGTTGACGGGTCGCGTTACGAGCAGATGTATGCGGCGTCGGTTTCCGATCCGTCGGGGTTCTGGTCGGCCGAGGCGGGTCGGGTCGACTGGATCAAGCCGTTCTCGACGGTCAAGGACGTGAATTTCGACCTTGGCAACGTGTCGATCAAGTGGTTCGAGGACGGCACGCTGAACGTGGCGGCGAACTGCATCGACCGCCACCTTGGCACGCGCGGCGAGCAGACGGCGATCATCTGGGAGCCCGACGACCCGCGGGAAGCGGCGCAGCACATCACCTACCGCCAGCTTCACGACGAGGTCGGCCGCATGGCCAACGTGCTGAAGTCGCTGGGCGTGGGCCGGGGCGACCGGGTGGTGATCTACCTGCCAATGATCCCCGAGGCGGCCTATGCGATGCTGGCCTGCGCGCGGATCGGCGCGATCCACTCGGTGGTTTTCGCGGGGTTCTCGCCCGACGCGCTCGGCGCG